>DAOUWY010000360.1 GCA_030666885.1 Methanosarcinales archaeon | reverse complement strand
TGATATGGAACTGATCGAACAATGGGGTAGCGGGATAGATAAGATGCGGGAGTGGTGCCGGAATGCAGGGCTTCCAGAGCCTGTTTTAGAGGAGTATCAGGGTTTCAGGGTTATTTTTAGAAAGGATATTTACTCAAAAGAATATTTCCTCGGTCTGGGATTGAATGAAAGGCAGATCGGGGCTGTGAGGTATGTAAAGGATAAAGGGAAGATTACGAATAAGGAATATCGTGAACTGACAGAACTATCTGATGAAGGCGCAAGGATAGACTTGAATAAGCTGGTTGATGCTGATGTTTTCCAGGTAAAAGGAAGAGGAAGGGGTGTGCATTATGTTCTCAAATAAGTTGGCAATTACTTGGCGATATTCAGAGGTTTCTATGGTTTTGGAACATTTATGGGACATATTGTACCTATTTCAAAGGTGCAGAAAAGCCGACATGAACCCGACAATCGCGCCACAAAGAAATGAAATTTTTGTGAATCTTAATAATAACAAACCGCAAAATTCACACAAATCCACAAGGTTGGATGCCACCTGCCGCCCTTACGGGCTGCAGTGGCAGGGGTAGGAGGCAGCCATATACATTTCTTTTATTATATATTTTAACTGCTGCCGGCAGCTAACCGACATAACATCCATTTCGCACCCCCGGATACCTATGCTTCCACGTGACACCATAAAAGCGCCTGCCAGCCCCCACACCACAAGAGCGGGTGGGAGCAGATCGGGACGGGCACCCGGGCAGAGTGAAGGTGAGAGGGGGCGGCGGGAGAGCGTAAGCAGGAATGGGGGCACGGATTGGTTAGAAGCCGCAGTGGGTTGGCTTATTTCACCGCACTACGGGGTGTGGGAGTTAGTATTTTAAAATACAGATCAACACTGATTTAAGTGACTTGTAAATTTCTGTGTGAAGATTTGATTTCCATAGACAATTATCTGGCGCATCATGTTTAACCAAATTATGACTTAAATAAAACCGCATACTTATTATATAATTATATTAAGTTATAGGCATATAATGAAATCAATATCATTTTTAGTTGAGGTGTGCATATAGCAAGCAATAATAACGAAATTGAAAAACGCTTATGGGAAGCAGCCGACGAGCTCCGCGCCAATTCCAAACTAAAATCATCCGAATATTCAACACCCGTATTGGGCCTGATCTTTCTCCGCTACGCCGACCATAAATTCACCATAGCCAGGCAGGAATTAGAAGGCAAGAACACCGGCCGCCGCACAATCGGCAAAGCTGATTACCAGGCGCGTGGAGTCCTGTATTTGCCAGATGCGGCCCGTTTTTCGACCTTGCTCAGTCTGCCAGAGGGGGAGGACATTGGTAAAGCTATAAATGATGCGATGCGTGCCATTGAATCTGATAATGAAGAACTGAAAGGCATCCTGCCAAAGACCTATAACCATCTAGAAAATGATACGTTATTCACGTTATTGAAGACTTTTAACTCAATAGCCATGGACATTGAAGGTGATGTTTTTGGCAAGATCTACGAATATTTCTTAGGTAAATTTGCCATGAGCGAGGGGCAAAAAGGCGGTGAGTTCTTTACTCCTACCTCTGTTGTAAAACTCATAGTTGAGGTCATCGAACCTTTCTACGGTCGTATCTTTGACCCTGCCTGCGGTTCAGGAGGTATGTTCGTCCAGAGTGCCCGCTTTGTGGAAAACCACAGGAAGAATCCCAACTCCGAGATAATGGCTTATGGTGAGGAAAAAACGGGTGAGACTGTTAGACTCTGTAAAATGAACCTGGCCGTTCATCAGCAATTCCCGTTTTATCTCCCACCGCATTTTTTAAATCGTAGTTATTGAATTTTTAGTCCTGCATTAGGCATGCAGAAAGTTT
>DAOUWY010000121.1 GCA_030666885.1 Methanosarcinales archaeon | reverse complement strand
TTTTCGATGGGGTATTCTCTGTAAGGATGTTGTTATTGGAACGATCCAGATAGATGCCATAGTAGTTGTTCGATGCGGCGTTATTAGAGATATTGGAGTGAGCTATGCCATCTCCAACATAAATTCCTGCCTTCCCGGATGCAGTTGCACCATACGCTTTAAACCCTGATATGTTTACACAATTGGCGGTCACATCAAAAACGTGATCATTTGAATTCGCTGCCTGCACCGTCACCACATCTGCACCATCACCGATCAGCGTGAGCTTATTCCCCACATCCACATTTTCGACATACGTCCCGCGCCGCCACTGTCATCAACAGTGATCACAGCAGCCGCACCTACTCCTGCACTCATGACACACACAGAAACAGCAAGGAACACCACCATCAATAACTTTCGTAGGTTCATATCCACACCGCCATCTGTCTATTTACACAACCCCCGCCGCCGTCAACTCTTAAAACCGCCGTGCCAGCCGTTGCCCCACAAATGCCAGCCAGCAGCGTCGATATCCAGCTGTGAATTATGCTATCCCCTCTACTTATTACATTCTTTCTATGAGTATACTTTACACTACAACATCGCTTATTTTCCATCTTACATCCCACACTGAAATTTGAATTATGAAATTACGTAAGTACTAAAATCATCCTGACACATTCGTCCAAGATATTTTCTGAATAAATCTTAAAAACTTATAGCATATTAATCTTGTGATATTGTTTTAATATATTTATATATTTACCTATTTATACCAGTAATTTTATACAAATATATACAAAAGACCAACAATGCCCAAAGAAAAAATCGTAAAAAGAATGAACGCAAATTTGCTGCACTGTATCTGCATTTACCAGCGGTTAAGAATGAAATAATCCCTGCCTGCATCCTTTCTGTACATACCCTTACTCTTGTATCTAAGAGATAAAACCACTCATGATCCCAATCACCTCATCAATATCCCCGGCCGCATTTATCTTAGTACGCAACAGCCTTCCGCCTTCCATCCCCCTCGTGAACCACTTTGCATGGAGCTTAACACCTGCATAATCAAGCATATCATATTTCCCTGCCAGCTCCACATATTCAAAAAAGTCATCCAATTGTTCATTAACGTCACGTGACCTGGGAAACTCTCCCGTTTCAAGATAATGACCTATCTGCCTGAATATATATGGATTCCCAATAGCAGCCCGCCCAATCATGATACCATCACAGTGGGTTTGCAGAAGCACGGTCTGTGCCGACAACTCATCAGCAATATCACCATTTGCTATTACCGGAATGGACAATTCTTCCTTTACCACCCTGATCACATCCCAATTGGCCTTGTGTGCATAATTCTGGTACTGCGTCCGGGCATGCACAGTTATTGCACTGGCACCCGCATCTTCCAGCATCCGCACCACCTTCAGTGTCAGGTCAACATTGTCATATACTCTTATCTTGGCAGTGACCGGGACACTAACAGCATCCATGACCTGCCCTACAATACCAGCCATCAACTGCGGATCATTCATCAGGGCCGCACCGCACCCCTTTTTGACTATATGCCTGGCAGGGCAGCCAAAGTTAATATCTATCAGGTCAGGACCGTGCTGCTCTTCAACGAGCCGGGCAGCCAGGTTCAACCCTTTGGCAGACGACCCTGAAATCTGGATACCAAGGGGCCGTCCCTCTTGGCATGAAGCAATCCTTGAAATGGTCTTCCTGCTGTGGTATATCACACCATCGGCATCGACCATCTCAGTATAGACAAGTGCTGCACCGTACTTTTTACATAGCAATCTAAAAGGCAGGTTGGTCACATCTGCCATTGGTGCAAGCAGAATGTTGCCATGAAGTTTTAAGCGGCCGATCTGCATGAATTCATCAATGAAAGCGGGATATATATAAGAATCGTGAAACGGGTAAAGAAAACAGAAAAATGGAGAATAGAGAATAGAAGCATATTACATTATTTTCATACTCATGTCCAGCCACCGGGCCGAATGGATGAGCGAACCCGTGGATATTACGTCCACCCCTGTTAGAGCGAAATCCCTAATATTATCAAGCTTAATACCACCCGAAGCTTCCAGTATTTTGCCATAACGTAATTTCTCATCTTCAAGTGTTTTGATGCACTTCCTGATCTCTCCGGGCTGCATATTATCGAACATGATGATATCAGCGCCCGCATTTGCTGCTGATAGCATTTCTCCCACATCCGATACTTCAACTTCGATCTTTTTTGTAAAACTAGCTTCGGCTCTTGCCCGTTCAACAGATTTTTCAATGCCCATTATAGCTATGTGGTTATCCTTTATCATCACCGCATCAGACAGGTTGAACCTGTGGGTGTCCCCGCCGCCAAGTTTTACCGCCTTTTTCTCGAACTTACGAAATCCCGGCGTGGTCTTCCTGGTACATGCTACTCTTACACTGCCTGCTTCTGCCACGTACAGGGTTGTTAATGAAGCAATTCCGCTCATCCGGCACAGGAAGTTGAGAGCCAGCCTCTCTGAGCGCAGCACGTCACCGGCACGGCCCCATATGTTACAGACCACATCACCGGATGTTATTGTATCCCCGTCATTTAGACCGGACTGGGTTTCCAGTGCGAAATAATCAAATATCCGGATGGCTTCTTCCAGCCCTGCCAGTACTCCGTTCTCTTTGGTGATTATACTTGCATGTACCCATTCATCAGGTACGATGGTACATGAAGTGTCATCATCACCTACATCTTCCTGGATAAATTGCTCCAGTTCAGTAATCAGCAATCTCTAAACACCTATTGCTTATTTGAATTTAACAGATTTATCTGTATCGATAATTATTAAAAATTACTGGCGGCATCTATTTTGGAAAAGGCAATATCATACGACTGGTCAATGAGAAACAGAATTGAAAATCTAATGTTTGACAAACGACGAGAGGGGGATTCGAACCCCCGAGGTCAAAATGACCACAGGATTAGCAATCCTGCGCCATACCAGGCTTGGCTATCTCGTCAAGCGGCATCTACATTGTATCATCAATATTTAAGACTTTTCTCTTTTTGGTATTTAGCATAAATAGAGTGGCAAGCACGCCGAATGGTCGTTGCATCGCATACCCTTCAATGGTCTACAGTCTATCCTCCACCCCGCTACCCCATGAGCGATAATTGTTCAAGGTAAGTCTGCTCCCTTCCGGGCCTGGACCGTTCCCCTCAATTAAGTTATGGAAACATGCCTTCAGGAAAGCTTCCATATCAACGTTATCCCCATAGGACGGAGCTTCTCAGTCAAGTCCGTGGGTTGAAGAGGTAATTGATAACATCTTCCAACGGCTTCGCCCCCCGCATATCGGCGATTTCGGGTCATAGGTAACGCCTAACTACCCGGGCTAGCCTGCCAGCATCCATTATAGTATCTGGATACAATAAACTTATCCATGTGGCAGACTAATATCGTGATGTGATATTATGGATGAATTGATAGGTTTTATTTCAAGCAATGATAAACACGACAGGATACTGGGCATCCTGGGCCACCAGGGTACCCTTGAGAGGGAATTGATAGCAAAACGTGCCCGGATGATCCCCATGACCGCTGGAAAGATACTGGAAGAACTGCAGGAAAAGGGCCTCGTAGACGAAAAAGATGGAAATTATTCACTAACTGAAACAGGTACTGAAGTAGAAAACAAGATGAAAGGACTGCGATAGGATAATTCCATATTAAAATTCACATTAAATGACCGTCCACGTCCGGGACCTGTAAGGGCTACATACATGTTCAGCCCCATGTTTGCTAATATTATTATAACCTCCAGTCCATGCATGTAGCCCGCAAGGCGGCATAATGTCCACCCTGTAATTGCTGATATTACTAAAAACATCCAGTCCACGTATGTAGCCCGCAGGGCTGCATACATGTCCAGTCTGCTATTGCTATAATGATGCTAACAACCTCCAGTCCACGTATGTAGCCCGCAGGGCTGCATACATGTCCAACCCGCTACTGGTTAGAGTAGGTGTGCAGCCAGCTACTGGCTTGAGTATGATGGGGCCGCGGAGATTCGAACTCCGGTCGCAAGACCCCCAGCCTTGCAGGATGGTCCAGGCTACCCTACGGCCCCTTAAAGTGGGATATTGCGGGTGCTACTAATTGTCTCTTTTTAGTATTTTACCTTTTCTAATGAACCGCAGTATTATTTCAACTGTTAATTATAAATTATATAGTAATGGTCTTGTGAAGCAAAACCCAAAAACGGATTGCAGCATAGACTTATATACTGCAAAAACCTCTTAAGTATATATAAATGGTTTGAATTGATATCCAAATATAGAAGAGGTGGTGGAAAATGGTAACTCAAGAGAATAACGAAAGTGCAAAAACTGATAAACCGGAACCGATTTTCATTGGTGTTGATTTTGGAACATCCAAGATTTCAATTACAACAAGTGAGGGAAAAAATGTATTAGAGCAAAACGTAATAGGATATCCAAAAGACCCGATATCATCGAAGTTCCTGAAAAAAGAAGTCCTTTATGGCGAAGAAGCTATTAAACACCGTATTGCTTTGGATATATTCAGACCAATTGAACATGGAACATTGAAAAGTAATAAAGAAGACATTGCAGCAGCTAAAGGGTTGCTGGAACATTGTTTAAAATCCATTGATCTTCCAGATGATGTTGAAAGTTATGCAATTTTGGGTGTTCCTGCCGAAGCCAGTGTTCTTAGCAAAAAGATACTGACAGAGATTTCAAAAGATTTTTTTACCAGTGCAATGGTTGCCAGCGACCCATTCTGTATGGCGTACGAACTGGGTGAACTTGAAAATGTCCTGATTGTGGATATCGGTGCCGGTACAACTGACCTATGCCGGGTTCATGGTACACTACCGGAACCTGATGATATGTTGAGCTGGCCAAAAGCCGGAGACCACATTGATCAAACATTGATCAAACTTATAACTGAAGGCTATACCGATGCAATGGTAACAAAAGAGATGGCAAAAAGATGGAAAGAGCAGTATGCATTTGTCGGGGAACCACAAAACGATATTAAAGTAGATATACCTGTGGACTCGTCTGCCCTGGAACTATCCATCACCCGGGAATTAATGGAATCATGTGAATCTATTGTTCCCGATGTAATCACCGGGATCACTCAACTTATATCAACCTATGACCCTGATTTCAGGGAAGAATTAAGGAATAATATAATAATTTCAGGTGGCGGGAGTCTTATTAAGAACATTGACAGTTACATTGAAGAAGAGCTTTCCATAGTTGGGGGAGGAAGAGTATCTATTATAAAGGAAGACCCCTTCCTGGCCGGGTCAAAAGGTGCATTAAAACTTGCCAGTGATATGCCTGAAGATTATTGGAAACAATTAATTAAATAATATCGGTAAAAACGCTGCTATTTGGTAAATTATCTATTTTATGGCTCAGGATAGTGAAATTCAGGACTTTGAACGTAAACAGTTAATAACGTGGTGGATGCAATATCTAGTTAGACAATTCGGTAAGCAAGAACTGGAGTGTATTCTGGATAAATATCTGGCGATGAAATGGATCAATGAATCCATTAAAGACCTGGTACTGAAATCAGCAGAAACAATCAATATTGCTAAATCCCCGGATCCACAATATGACGATCATATTGGAGTTTCCTACCTTTTTATTCAAAAATTGAATGGGAAATATATCAATGAGGAAATGCTACCACCTTTTGGAAAAAAAATAGTTGAACCTGAAGAAATTGATGTACCGAAGGATGATTCTAGATCGGTTATTTCAATTCAGCCGGAAACCTTGACTGGAACAGGTAAAAGGGATATTAAGGTAGTCCAGAGGGTCAATTATCCAGAATCAGGTGGTGGTGGACCTGAAGATCCAACAGATAGGTCTATTAAAGAAATTGATAAAAGGTTAGAATTACTATCTGAAAAAAAAAGAGAATTGGAGTTGCTTAAATCTGAAAATAAAAAGTTGCAGCAAGAGATTCAACAAGAAAAAGTCCAATTACAGGCTAACCTTAAGCAGATCGAAAATGAACGTGAGGACATAACTAAACAGAATAATGAATTAGAAGCAACACGATTAAAATTTGAAAATGAACGTGAGGACATAACTAAACAGAATAATGAATTAGAAGCAACACGATTAAAATTTGAAAATGAACGTGAG
>DAOUWY010000287.1 GCA_030666885.1 Methanosarcinales archaeon | reverse complement strand
TAACAGGGCAGGGAAAGCTGTTCGATCGGATGCTACAGAGGTATGTATCCAGGGCGCTCTGATGGAAGATATGTTCATTGAAGATTACTGCGCCATCCTTGATGGCATAAAATCCAGGTTCCCACAGTTACACATTCATGCTTTTTCACCCATGGAAGTATTTCATATGGCCAGGAATAGTAAAACAGGTATTATTGAAACCCTCCGGGAATTAAAACGGGCAGGGTTAGATACAATGCCAGGTACTGCTGCCGAAATTCTTTCAGAACGGGTCCGTCGGGAGATATGCCCCGACAAGCTTACAGCGAAACAGTGGACAGAAGTGATAGTGGCAGCACACCGTGAAGGTATACCCACTACAGCAACAATGATGTATGGACATATCGAAACCGAAGAGGAGCGTATTGACCATATACTCAAGATCAGGGATATTCAGGCTGAGACCGGAGGTTTTACAGAGTTTGTACCCCTGCCTTTCATGCCCTATAATAATACACTGGGCAAAGAACTAATGGCAAGGGGGGTATATGCCTCAACAGGTATCGAAGACCTCATAGTACATGCCATGGCGAGGATATTGCTGTTCCCACATGTGAAAAATATCCAGGGCAGCTGGGTCAAGCTGGGTAAGAAGTTGTCACAATTCTCCCTGTTGTGTGGTGTAAACGACCTGGGCGGCACGTTGATGGAAGAGAAGATATCAAAGAGCGCGGGGGCAGCCGATGGGGAATACATGCCACCGGAAGAATTTGAATGGATCATCAGGGGTGCGGGGCGTGACCCTGTCCGGAGAGATACGCTATACCAACATTTGGACAATAAAAATCTTATATAATATCGTATCAAATAACTGCTAATGATAATTTCCCGCCTGTTGCCTGTAAACTATAAGAACCTGCTTGCAGACCGCAGTGGAGTATCTCCTGTTGTCGGGATGATCCTGATACTGAGCATTGTTATGGTTTCTGTCGGGATGATCTATACTACGGGAATTCCATTTATTGATTCGATAAAATATAATACCCAGGTATCCAATGCCAGGAATTCTTTTTCTGTCCTGCAAAATGATGTCCTTGAAATCATAAATGGCCCGGTTACCGGAGCCGGTATGGGCCGGATAACTAAAGTGGAAATGGGCGGTGGATCAATATTTGTCGAACCCGATAACACTGAAATCCAAATAAATTACACTGGCAGCAGTGATCATGTTACGGCAGTACCGGGTACAATAACTTACAAGTATAAATCACGGGGCATGGTCTTTGAAAACGGTGCTGTGTTTTCCGAATATACAACCGGTTCGTTTATGGAATTTGAACCGCTGATCTATGCAAGTGACCTTGGCTCAGGTAATATAGTCCTGATGATCCATATCATCAATGTGACCGGGGCAAATAGTTCCACCGGTGGTGAAGGGACTGGAAAGATCAGGACTTCATTCGAAGACAGGGTCAATCTTTATTCAGGAGATGTGAATAGTGTTAATATCACTATTTACAGCCAGAATAATGACTCATGGGGCCGGTATTTCAATCATACTTTATCAAAGGCCGGCCTTGATTATTCAAGTGGTGATTTCACAATTGGTCAATCCAGCGGCAAAGTGGAGATAAAAATAAGCGGCGGTAATTATATCCAGCTTTCAATTTACGAGACTAAGATATTGACAAAAGTGGAGTGAATGAAAAATGAAGGTGTTGCTTAACGATGAAGAGGGGCAGGCAATACCTGTGGAATATATTTTAATATTTTCGATTTCAATGATATTCCTTGGATTAATGACCCTGACATTCAATTCAGCAGTAGATAGTGCTTCAAGACAGGCGATCTATATAGAAATGACAGATACTGGCAACCTTATATCTTCTGCTATTACAAACATTTATGTTACAACTCCATGTAATGGGATAAATATTATTTCCCTGGATGTACCTGGTGAAATTGCAGGCACGGGTTATTTTGTTGAAATATCAGGTACTGGTGAAAATCCTTATGAGGACAATAAGGCCTTAAAATTGACATCTATGCGAAAAAGCGTCACTACTTATGTTTCACTGAACTCTATTGACGCTCTTATCAAAATAAATGGATCGGCATCCAGTTCTTCCGGTAAAATATTGATAATAAGTAACACTTCCGGGATTACAATTTCCCAGGGATAAGAACATGAGATCATTCTATTTAACAGGGGATGAAAAAGGAAATATAAGTATGGACTTTTTAACGGCTGTAGCTGTTATTCTCATTGCGTTTATATTTGCATTAAATGTTATTTCCAGTATGATAACACCTTATTCAGGATATTCGAAAGAGCTATATCCTGCAGCGGACCGGACAGTAACGTTACTGATAGAAAATGAAGGATGTTGGGATAATGAATTTTGTGATGGGACAAATTGGGAAGATATATGGGATAGTCAGAATTATTCGGATGTTGAAAAGATAGGTTTTCGATCTCCCAGGAGTGATGAAAAAAAAACATTGAATGGCTACAAAATTTTTACTTTAATGCATCCTATTAGTGATATAGATGGCGCCTGGGAATATCCTGTTTCTTCTACTTTGGAATCAGAAAGAGAAAATGCATCAAGGGCAATTGGTCTTGGCCGGTACAACTATTATTTGCAAATCAGACCAGTTAACGAAAATTCTTATGATATAACTGTTGCTGACCAAAGGGCAGTTGAGACGGTTGGGAAGAAAGGTGATGTGGTATCGGTTGTCAGGTATTCAATGTTAAATAATAGATTGTTTCAAGATTTTGATGGGGGCAGTCTCTATGGATCATATGAGCCAAGAAAAATCTTACTTGTCATTGGATATGAAGATTTTGATATGATTAAATTTTGTGGTAAGTTGAGATTTTCGATCAGCAATTGG
>DAOUWY010000141.1 GCA_030666885.1 Methanosarcinales archaeon | reverse complement strand
TACATGAAATTCTTCGAATAACATGCACAAAAAGATGAAAGAACCCAAGGGTACTTTCATGCTAAATAATAAAAAGTCTCAGTTATCGTGAACAAGCTGTAGGCTTTCTTTGCCTATGCTGCCAACTTGGCTCTTCGCTCTTTAGTATGGATAGATATGATTAAGAAATCCTTTCAAAGATATTTCTTAACGATGAAGTCTTGAAGATTTCACTATCCACGGAAATTTTTAGATTCAATATGTTCCTATCATGAATTGTTTCTTTTGTATCCTGGATATTATATTACCCATAGAAAACAGCGGATAGCCCTATAATTCATATTGGCGAATGTGGCGTGTATCTACACAAATCTTCAGTTAAATTTACAAACGTATTTCCTGGCAGTCCCTAAGGGAAAAGTCCCAACATCCTGATCGCATCGGCCACCCTGCCCACACCGATTGCAAGGCTGGTATCCCGCATATTCAATCCCTTCTCCTCTTTCATGTCCCATACATTCTTAAATGATGATACCAGCTTTGCCTCAAGCTGTTGGTTAACATCTGTCAGGCTCCAGTGCTGGCGGTTGATATTCTGGACCCATTCAAGATAGCTCACCATGACACCGCCTGAGTTTGCAAGAATATCAGGCACAAGTAATATCCCGTTATTTTCAAGTATCTTGTCTGCCTCGGTTGTGGTGGGGTTATTAGCACCTTCAACGATCACCTTCGCTTTGATATTTCCTGCATTCTTCAATGTGATCTGGTTACCCAGTGCAGACGGTACAAGGAAGTCACATTCCAGTTCAAGGAGTTCTTCATTTGTCAGCTTTTCGCTTCCCTGGAAGCCCTCGACCGAACCGGTCTCTAATTTATGGCTAAAGACTTTACTTGGGTTTAAACCGACAGGGTCATATATAGCGCCTCTTGAATCACTTACTCCGATAATCCTGCAACCCATACTGTACAACGTCATTGCAGCATTAACACCCACATTTCCGAAACCCTGTATCACAACAGTTGAATCCTTCAGTTTCATACCCAGGCTCTTTGCAGTCTCCCTTAAGATTATTGCCACACCCCGTCCGGTAGCCTCGGCACGTCCTTCGCTTCCTCCCAACCCGATAGGTTTACCAGTCACCACTTCAGGAACAGAGTATCCCTGTATGACACTATATGTATCCATCATCCATGCCATGGTCTGGGCATCCGTATACATATCAGGAGCGGGCACATCCCTGTATGGACCGATGAACTGGGATATCATGGTAGTGTAGCGCCTGGTTATGTGTTCCTTCTCACCAATGGACATTTCCTTTGTATTGCAGACGATGCCGCCCTTTGCGCCGCCGTAAGGTATGTCAATGAGTGCGCATTTCCATGTCATACCCATTGCCAGGGATTGTACCTCATCCATTGATACTTCATGATGATACCTGATACCACCCTTATAGGGTCCCCTGGCATCGTTGTGCTGGACGCGGTAACCGGTAAAGACCTTAATCTCACCATTATCCATCTTAATTGGCAGGGAGACGGTATGTACCATTTTAGGACTGATAAGTATCTCATAGAGCCCTGGGTCTATGTCCATCTGTGCTGCGCATATCTTAATCTGCCCGCAGGCATTATCGTAAGGATTCTTTGCATCTCCACTCATAATATAACCTCAATATATATTTTTTATAACCCAAGTTCTTCAGTTTACTAGTTAAACTATCCATTTGATCCTCTTATATAACTACTTATTGGTCTTACTGCTATCCTTTTATCCAAAACCAAAATTGAAAATTTAATCTTAATAACTATACCCGGCAGCTATGCTGTGGTTGGGTGCGCCGTCGCAACTTTTGACTATAGATACCTCAGAGTGTTTATAGTGAATATTCTTGATCCGATGTCGACAGGCTAAAATACGATTAAAAGCTAAATAAGATGTGCGGAAAATAGGTTACACTTTTCACTTGATCTTTTTAGCGGCCAGCTCGATAGCAGCGATCAGGCTATCTCTTGGCATTATTGTAGCAACCGGAATGGTAAGCACTTTTTCTACTGTAGGACTGACGATGGGGGCACATACAAGCGCCGTGGCCCCATCCTGTTCTGCCTTTATGGCTGCCACGATCGCTTCTTCCATAGTCGTGGCCGAATATTCACGGATGGTTATCAGCCTGCTGTCTATCTGCATCTTTTTCTCAATGATACCATCAAGTACCGGCCTTGCCGCAATAACAGCTATAAACTCACTATGTTCGGCACCTTCCAGTTTCTTAATGGTTTTCACGATCTCCCTTACAGTCTTCATGTTGGAATCCCTGTGGCCTGAGAGTATCTTATATAGCGTACTTGCAGGTATTCCCGAAACTTTACTGAATTCTGCAGCAGTCATTCTAAGGTCATCCTTTATTACCCTGGATAAAGTTTCCTGGAATATCTCGTCTGATTCAAATGCTGCTTTGATAACTTTTTCGGCTGCGATCATTCCTTCACCTATTTATTTCCAGTTACATTCAAGCGTTTATCAACACAATAGTATAATTTACCAATTTATTTAATACTTCTGTCCACTAAACTGTCGATAATTGGAAATGGTTATATGTGTAGCATTCATGATTTTGCATTAAAGAATAATAAAATCAAGTTACAGAGGTTTGGAAATGATAATACAACCATTGAAAATAATAGCCGCAATTCTAATAACCGGAATAATCATTGTATCAGGATGTACCAGCACTCCTGTTCAACAAGAAGATGAAACGAGCGGATTGACAGAACTCAGTTTCGGGTACCAGCCCAGTACACACCAGATCGCATACATGGCCGCAGATGCCAATGGCTGGTGGCTGGAAGATCTTGAACCATACGGCATTACATCCACAAAGGATTACCTGTTCCCGACAGGTGCCCCTGAAATGCAGGCCATGATTGCAGGGGAGATCGATGTAGCTTATGTGGGAGCCACACCCCCACTTTCCGCAATAGACCAGGGACTTGAGGCAAAGATCGTAGCAGGGGCACAGACACAGGGTTCTGACCTGGTGCTGGCAACTGACCTGTCTTACGACTCTCCACAGGACCTTGTAGGTCTTACGATAGCAACGTTCCCGCCTGGTACCCTGCAGGATACAGTACTCAGGAAATGGCTTCAGGATAATGATA
Source organism: Methanosarcinales archaeon (assembly GCA_030666885.1). Classification (GTDB taxonomy): domain Archaea; phylum Halobacteriota; class Methanosarcinia; order Methanosarcinales; family Methanocomedenaceae; genus Methanocomedens_A. The sequence continues at coordinate 2,539 of DAOUWY010000141.1, read as the reverse complement.
TTGACCCTAAGGAGGATGTGACTATTCTGGGCATGGGAGGCGCAGATGCTAAAACTGCACTGGCTTCAGGTAATGTTGATGCCGTATTCCTGCCCCACCCTAATCCCACTATAATTGAGTCAGAAGGATATGGCAAGGTAGTAGTACAATCAGGTGAGATGTGGCCCGATCATGCATGCTGTGTAGTACTGGTCAGCCAGGAACTGATCGATAAGCACCCGGAAATTGTTGAACAGATTGTAAAGACCCACATCAAAGCCACCCAATATATTATAGATAATCCCGATGAAGCTGCCCGAATATTCTCAGATGATATCGGAGTGTCTTATAACATTTCAAGCCAATCCATACAGGACTGGGACGGAGAGTGGGTAAGTGATCCTAACATTGAACTGGCTACTGCACTGGAATATGCCAAAGTGCAGTATGACCTGGGATATACGGATAAACTGCTGACACAGGATGACCTGTTCGACCTTAGTTTCTACAATAAGGTAATAGCACAGATGGGTGAAGAGTAAAGCTCTTCATCCATTAACCCCTTTTTTAAGTGCATGGGACAATTCCTTGATATGAGGAAACGGACACTTGAAATTACATCCGTAGCATCTGCTATCATCATATGGGAGATTATTGCAAGAATAATCAATAAAAAATATATCCTGCCCAGTTTTACAGATGTAGGTGCTGCTTTTTTAAAACTTGTCAGTGGAGGCGAACTGTACAGGGATATTATTACGAGTCTCAACTTTTTTGTCATTGGGATGGGAGTAGCCATTGCAGTTGGTATCCCCTTAGGTGTCATGATGGGATGGTTCAAGACCATTGATAAGGCAATTGACCCGATCATAGAGATGATACGGCCGATCCCGCCCCTGGCATGGATACCTTTCGCCATCCTGTGGTTCGGGCTTACAAAATATGCTGCAGGATTTGTTATCTTTGTGGGAGCGGTGTTCCCCATACTTGTGAACACCTACACAGGATTCAGGAACACACCAAAGGTTCTGGTGGAATCCGGAATGGTACTGGGTTGTATCAAAAACAGGGACCTGATCTTCAGGATCGCACTGCCTGCGGCCCTGCCTGCAATTGCAACCGGTGTTCGTGTGGGTATGGGAGTGGGCTGGATGTGTGTGGTGGCAGCAGAAATGTTCGGTGTAAGTACATACGGCATTGGCTGGAAGATATGGCACTGGAACGATCTGCACCATATGGACCTGGTCCTGACATATATGCTTGTGCTTGGCTTTATCGCATTGGTGATAGACAGGCTTTTCAGGTATATAGTGCAGGAATGGTGGCTGAAATGGCAGACAGGGATTGTGGTGTAGAAGGATTGTGTTATGCTTTCGATAAAAAACCTCAATAAAATATACCATACCGAGGAAGGCGACGAGGTCGTTGCACTATCAGATATAAACCTTTATGTGGCTGACAAGGAATTCGTCTGCTTCATCGGTCCGTCAGGATGCGGGAAGACTACATTGTTAAGGATTATAGCAGGACTAGAGAAACCTGACAGCGGGACATTGACAGTGAACAAAGAGCCTATAACAGGACCTGGACCCGACAGGGGTATGGTGTTCCAGGAATATTCATTGTTCCCGTGGAGGACGGTACTGAAGAATATTACATTTAGTCTTGAATTGAAAAAAATACCAAAAAGTGAAAGGGAAAAGATCGCAAGAGAATTCCTGGAACTTGTAGGGCTGTTAGAGTTCGCTGATAGCTATCCCCATGAACTGAGCGGCGGCATGAAACAGCGTGTGGCCATTGCCCGTGCAATGGTGAACGACCCTGATGTGCTGCTAATGGACGAACCTTTCGGGGCAGTGGATGCCCAGACCAGGAACCGACTGCAGCATGAATTGTTGAATATATGGGAGAGGAAGAAAAAAACCGTGCTGTTCATTACGCATAGTGTAGATGAGGCCGTATTCCTTGCAGACAAAGTGGTTGTGTTCACGGCCCGGCCCGGCAGGGTAAAGGAAGTGATCAATGTCGACCTGCCCAGACCAAGGGAAAGGACCAGTTTTGAGGCGAATGCAGTCCGGGAACATTTATTGGCTTCACTGGGCGCAGAAATACAAGCTGCAATAGACTAATATATCTCAATATAGTAATGTTTTCATTATTAAATTATTAAAATGGTGACTCTATGGAATTATCAGTTCGATCTATTGACATTAATGTAGGCAAACACAAGGTTATATTAAACAGCCAGGATGCAAGGGAACTGGGAGTAATGGCAGGTGACAGGGTCAGGCTCAAGGACCACGGATACCTCACTGCTATTGTCGATACTACTGATGATATGATAAGCCAGGGTACTATGGGGGCATATCACGAGGTCATGGAATGCATAGACGGGACCGGTACCATTGAGATCACTCCTGCCACAAAACCTGCATCAATCGGAACTATTAAGAAAATAATGAATGCGCAAAAGATCAGCCGTGAAGAGATATACGAGCTGGTAGGTGACATTGTGAAAGAGAATCTCAGTGATGTTGAGATGGCTGCATTCATAACAGCG
>DAOUWY010000280.1 GCA_030666885.1 Methanosarcinales archaeon | reverse complement strand
GTGGCACAGTTTATTACTTATTTAGTTTATTGAAAGTATTTTTATTTAAAATTTATTGGTGGCAACAATTCGAAATGAGCAAAATGTGGAAAAACGCTAGCAACAGAGGATATAAAAAAGTTTAATAGTTAGCAGATAGGTTTATCTTTCAAAGTCAGGTAATAGAAATACAGTATGCATGGAAGGGATTCAAACCCTTGAACTCCTGCGAAAATATATCTTGGGTCTATCACCTTTGGCCTGGATTGGTTACCCCCGGTACAAGGAAAATGGGAATTACTTATCCTGGACCGTCTCCACCTCTCCCACCAGGGCTGCCAGCATGAACTGCGGGGGCCAGTATCCTACTTCAAACTGGCTTATCCAGTCGTCAATGAGTTTTATAGGCTTCGGGGATGGTTATGTCTGGCTTTGGAATTGGTGGGTGGGTTCGGTGATTTTATTTGTATTTTTTAAAAACCACTGCCCTGCTTAAAATCATCCCTGGTCTTTTTACCTGACTAAATCCTATGGCAACTGCTCTGTTCACAGTTTCTTCAAATGCCTTCTTTGAAACATGGAAAGCTGGCTCTACTATAAAAAAAGTTCCATCTGGTTTTAGTATTGAGTACATTTCTTTTAAGAACTTATCCTGATCAGGGACCTCATGGACCATATAAAAGGCCAGGACAAGATCAACCTTTGTTGAAATACCTATTCTGTCTTCTTCACATTTATGCAGTTCAATTATATTTTCAATCTCTGTTCCTTCAATCTTATTCTTGATTTTATCAAGCATTCCCTGCTGCAGGTCTGCAGCAATCACTTTGCCTGATGCACCGACCATATCAGCTATCCCTACTGAAAAAAAGCCGGGGCCACATCCTACATCTAAGACAGTCATGCCCTCTTTGACATAATCTTTCAAGATCTTCTTTGGATCCTGGACCAATTTCCTGAAAAAATTATCCAGGCCCTTAGCCCTTTCAACAGGGCATATATGCTTATTGTTATCTTTCATATTACTCACGTTCCATAGGTTAAATGAATATGTTGATTATTTTTCCTGATATCGCTTTTTTAAAAATTAATAATATTTATGAGATTGTCGTTTTAACCCTGAATTTTCATGCAATCAAGTTCCATTCATTGTATGTTTCCAGATAGAAATAATTATACTTACCATCATTCCACAAAAACAGCTGGATATATTGCAATTATTTCTCAAATGCGATTTTATTTACCAATATCTTCAAACCAGAGATCATGGTTCCTATCAATAAATTCTCTCATCATAGTTATACATTCATTATTGTCAAGGTTAATTATTTCAACTCCATGTTGTTTCATAAATTCTTCCGAGCCTTCAAATGTCCTGGATTCCCCCACTATAACTTTATTAATCCCAAACTGGACAACTGCTCCCCCACACAGGTAACATGGCATTAAAGTAGAATAAAGAACCGTGTCCTTATAACTGCCAATCCTACCTGCATTTCTCAAACAATCAATCTCTGCATGCGCCATTGGGTCATCCTTCTGGACTCTCTGGTTATGACCTCGTCCTATGATTTTACCGTCTTTCACAAGAACTGAACCAATCGGTATTCCGCCCTGAGTATGACTTTTTTTAGCCTCTTCGATTGCTGCTTCTATAAATTCATTCATATTTTATCATCCAAATAAGAAATAATGGTGTGTAAACACCATTATTTTATTCCATAAATAATTTAAGATAGGATTGGCAACAAACTTACACGAACTCATAACGAACTTGGGTTAAAGAGTTCGTACGAGTTCGTTTCGAGTTGGTTGTTCATTTTTATTTCAATCCATGTGAATCAGTGTAAATCCGTGTCCGAAAATTAATTACCCCCAGTCCCCATTAATTCATTTACTCTCCTGCCGCCAGATCTCACAACCTGCGCTCGGTCGCTCTGCATACAGGCTACGGTTCCGCGTGGTGGTGAGTGATGCCGGGGGAGAAAGAGGAGATGGGGATTAATACTTTCATGATACTCTTCCCATTGATCTTATACTTCAGCCGCATCCACAATTGCCATATCAAAGGAATTGAAGCACGACAGGCATACTGTATCGCTGCTTACGGACCACATGGTTTATTCCCACAAATACAGGGGCGAGGTGCTGGTTGGCGATGTGGCTATGTTGGCTGAAGCGATAATCAGGAAGACTTGTAAGGAACTTGATATTAAGATTATTGATATGGCAGTAAGTAGTGATAAGGAAATAATAAAAAGTCACTAAAGTGAAGACCAAAAGTCAAGAAACCATATCTATAAATAAGTAGGAAATAATTACTTTTGTAGGAGAAAAGGTTGATTTGTATGATGCAAAGAGTAAAAATCAGAAAAAAAGGACAGTTCACAATCCCGAGCCAATTCCGGAAAAAATCGAACATTAAATAAGGCAGTGAAGTATTGGTTGAAATGCGGGATAACGAACTTATTATACATCCTCTTGTATCGGACCCCATAAAAGAAGGATTTGGCTTATTTGGAAAGGAAACACTGGACAGTCGTGAACTAAAGATGTTTGCTGAAATATCTCGTATAATATCCAAAAACAATGATAAATAATCTTGCTGAATTTAAAAATGATGACATTTTCATCGATGCAAACGTATTCATCTATTTCTTTAGATTACATTCAGGGTATAGTAATATTTGCCAACAGTTCTTTTTGAACCTGGTGGATGGGAAATTTAAAGGATTTACAACCACCTTTGTGATAGAAGAAGCTACATATATTTTATTGATACGTGCCATAGCTGATGATTTTAACAATCACCCAATCGAAGTTATTCGTGAGGATCCTGAGGTGGTTAGAAAATATACGGATATACTTCACAAGGCCATTAATAATATATTCAGTATGGATAATCTTACTGTTCTTGATACACCTGCTGAATTAATTTATTCCATGATCGATGGTATGCAGCATGGTCTGTTG
>DAOUWY010000127.1 GCA_030666885.1 Methanosarcinales archaeon | reverse complement strand
TAATATAATAGCATTTAATATAATAGTAAATAATATATTACGATGTCATATTAATATTATGATGATAATTTATAAATTAATTGCCATAATATTTCAGTCTATTCAAGTCTTATTTACCTTATCGGAAATAAAAGTCATAAGGTCAAGGAAATCATCCATTGCTTCAAGTTTTTTCTTCTCCACGAGTACAGTATTTTCTACATTCTCTGATCTGCAATGTCCATTTACAATAACCATAGAGTGAGTATTTGTCACTTCAGAGATGCTGCTCATTAACTTTGCCCTTTTCATCATTGTTCCCGAGTAATTACTAAAACCCGTGAGAATTTTGGACATATTATCCTGGTTAATGTTCTCCCTGTGCTCAAATGAAACAGCACTGAACGGTGCCTGTGATATTGGGATCACCTCAATGTCTAAATTGGATAATATGGATCTTATTATTGTCCCAGGCTCTTTTTCAACCGGATGGGTCCTGGATTTCACATTTGTATTATCTACATTTAGAAAATCAATAGCAAGGGCAATTCCAGTATTAAACATTTCTTCGATCCTGATCACCATATCAACAGACATGTCCATACCCTCCTCTTCATATTTACTTATGGTACGCCTGGATAAACCAAGTTCTGAAGCCATGGCACCAATTGAAAGTTTTTTGCATATCCGCTGTTCGCGCAGCACACTCCCATCCACACTAACATACAGCCCACCAGGTGCTGCATATACCACGGGGGGCAGTTCCTCTATAAAATAATCAAATATAGTATCGATATTAACAGATGGAATACCATATCTATAATATACAACAGTGGGTTCCAGTGGTTGGTCCCTGGTTTTCTCCCCGACTAAAAGTGATGAACCCTCCAGGTATTCTGCCAGGTACATCATTTCCTGTGCAGTATCCTCTTTCAGACCGTCGATATTGGAAAGTACCTTTATTAATAATAACCTTTCATTGCGCCTTGCAGCGATGTCAAAGCTTCTGGGCCTGATATTGCAGCGTTCAGAAACATTAAATCCGCTTTGTTCCAGTATTCCTATGACCTGGTTTATCAATATCTCTTTATTCATCTTCTTTGAAGTTGTGCATAGTAATACTATATAAAATAAGAGGTTAATTATACACATGACCAGTTAAAATTCTAAAGGTTTGCAACATGAGCGATATCAGGGTACATCTTATAATCTCCGGGAGGGTGCAGGGAGTGTTTTTCAGGCACAATACTATGAAAAAAGCAGTAGAACTGGAATTAAAAGGTTGGGTGAAAAACCTTCCTGGTGGGAACGTTGAAGCTGTATTTGAGGGAATTCCTGAAAGGATCCATGAGATGGTACAGTGGTGCCATACGGGACCACCATTTGCAAATGTCAAAAACGTAGAAGAAGTATGGGAAGAACCTACCGGCGAGTTCAGTTCTTTTGATTTACGCTACAAATGACCTATTAATTACGATTTTACAGAACAATTCCATTTATCTGCAGTGGTGCAGCAACAGCCTTCTCTGCCCTGTTGCTTGTCGTTTTTATGCGGGTGATCACAGATCGTCAGATGTTGCAGGGGTAGATTTATAGATGTACAAACAAATTATTTATTAAAATAACAATAAGTTGGTTGCAGTGCGGTTCATAAGATTTCGTAGATATGAGGTAGCTAAAAGATACACCAGGATAGTGGATACACTCCTTAACTATGAGTTCGACCACATTGTAAACCAGTTAGGACTCAAGCCGCTTCGGTCTATACGCTCAAGGATGAGGGCACAGAGATATAAAGGGGAATTGAGCGGACCTGAAAGGGCACGCCACGTCCTTGAAGAACTTGGACCCACCTATGTAAAACTGGGACAGATATTGAGCATGAGACCTGACCTGATCCCTATTGAGTATACAAAGGAATTTGAAAAATTACAGGATACTGTTGCTCCCTTTGATTTTACTGATGTGGAAAATATGATACGACAGGACCTGGGTGCATCCATTGAAGACCTGTTCGCATCCTTTGATACCCAGCCTATTGCCGCCGCGTCCATTGGTCAGGTACACAGGGCCCGGCTCCATGACAATACCAATGTTATTGTAAAAGTCCAGCGTCCGGATATTAAAAAAATTATTGATGGTGATCTTGATCTCATGTACAGTTTTGCAGGGTTTGTAGAGGAACATGTACAAAATGCAAAATTGTACAGGCCGACCCAGCTGGTCGATGAGTTCTCAAGATCGATCCTCAGGGAACTGGATTACAATCTGGAAGCGCAGAATACAGACCGCTTCTTTCACAATTTCAGGAACGAACCTCAGATCCATATCCCGAAAGTATATTGGGACCGTACAGGCGAGCATGTGTTGACACTTGAGTATATCAAAGGTGTCAAGGCAACCGATTTTGATGCCATTGATACTATGGGATATGATAGGGAGAGTATTGCCAATGCAGGTGCAAATGCATTTTTAAAACAGGTATTCGAAGACGGGCTTTTTCATGCTGACATCCATCCGGGCAACGTACTCGTAATGGAAGATGGACGCATTGCATTACTTGATTTCGGAATGGTCGGGCATATCACGGATGATGTTAAGAATGCGCTTGTGGATGTGCTTATTGCAGTGACCGAGTATGATATTGACCGGTTTATCGAGATTAGTTATGACTTTGGCATTACCTCAGAAAATGTAAATATACCTGCATTGAAACTGGACCTGCTTGACCTGCTTGATAAATATTACGGCAGGTCGCTGAAACAGCTCGACTGCGGTGTGGTAATGGGTGAAATAATGGCGCTTTTACGGCGGAACCAGGTAATGGTACCTTCAAACATTGCCCTGCTTTCAAAGGGGCTTATAACCATCGGGGGGTTCGGGATGAAGATGGTGCCGGATTTCAATGTCACTGTGCTTATCGAACCTTATGCCAAAAGGCTGATAAAAAAGCGCATGCGTCCCGACATTATTTTTAAAGATACCGTGAAAGATGCTTCAAACCTGATGCGTTATATGCACAAGATGCCTAGGCAGATTTCGCATATCCTTGATTACGCAGAAAAAGGGTATATGACTGTACAATTTGAGCATCAGGGGCTTAACAGGATCATTACCGGATTAGATGTGAGCAGTAACCGTTTATCATTCAGTATGATCCTGTCGGCTTTAATAATAGGCTCGGCCCTTATCATCCAGACAGGAATAGAACCCCATATATGGGGAATACCTGCGCTTGGCCTGATCGGTTTTTTGATTACCGGTGTATTGGGGATGGGGCTGGTAATATATATTCTCAGGACCGGACATATCTGATTACCACACGCTGCTAAAGTTCTTTTTTCATTATAAGGGCATCCTCGCCATCGATGTAGTATCCACGCTCCACCCATGCAGGTACAAATCCCTGTTTCATATAGAAATGCTGGGCAGGGATATTACTTATTCTTACCTCCAGTGTAGCTTCATCCGACCCACTGTTTTTAAGGGTTTCACATATCTTATGCATTAACTGCGTACCTATTCCCATACCCCTGCACTCTTCCTTAACAGCCAGGGTAAAAACCCTGCCCCTTATCGGAATTGAAATGAAACCAACCACATATCCGACCGTTACCCCATCCATTATGGCCACATAGAACCCGTCCGGCACACTTTCGTACAATTCCATGTAAACATAAGGGTCATGTTCACAGAAAACCTGCCGTTCTATTTCAATAACATCGTTGAAATCCTCTGGTTGGAATGGCCTGATAAATAACAAATATGACACCAATTAATTATTGCAGGTTTAACAGGTCAATCAGTTCCAGTCCTTCTCCACCAAGGGCAGAAAGCCGGTTTGATATTTCATCAATACCAATAAAAATCTCATTGCGGGTTCCATCTTTAATAATTTCCTTAATGACAATCTCTTCTTTTGTGAACCCATTATTTAATATTTCAGAAACTATCTCCCCATACTGGGAAGTAATGATCTTAACTGAATCGAAAATTTCGTTACTTGCAATCGCATCCTTTTCATCGATCTCTACAGATGTAAGAGTCTTTGAAACTATGTTTACCTCATTATCAATATATTCTTTAATGCCACGGATAAGTTCTCTGAGCTTATAAAAATCAACCTGTGGTAACAGGTCTTCACTGGATGTGATATCTGTTGTCGTCTCATCAATATACATGATACTTGCGTGTTTTATCTCATCAGGGACCTTGATATTGACTTTTTTTGTACCCTTTTTATTTTCCAGGTCCAGCTGGAAATCATCATTGTTATAGATTCTTTTAATGATATATTCAGATATGTCCAGTTTCTTTATCTTGTCTTCTTTATGGATCAGGCCGCCCTTTGACCTGATCGGGATGGATATTTCATTAATGAATTTCTTTATCTGCAATGGAACTTCATTGTAAGTGATATCATAATTATATGTAAGACCGTTAATGTCCATCGTAATGGTCCCGTTCATCTTTTCAGCACTGGCAGTGATAAGCTGTGTCTTATTCACATTATAGACCATGGACCATAAGAACGGTTCAAGTTCTGTGCGCATCTGGTCTGCAATCTGGCCAACTTCATCTTTTGAACGCCGGGTGAGGTCATCCAGGGCGATCTTCATCTGTTCCTTTTGCTTTTCAATATAAGCTGCACTTGTTTCATTGACCTTTACCTTGCACTTCTCAACAGGCTCCAACTGATAATTTTTAGAAAGTTTCTCAAGGGAATCCTTCAGTTCATTGTTGAATTTAGTCATTGCTGATGACTCTTTTTCAAACCTTTCCTCTTCTTTTTTTATCTGGCTGTTTAACTCAATGGCCTTGTTTTCAATTGGAAGTATTTTCTCGATGAGATCAAGGAAATTGTTCAGGTCATCTATGAAGTTTTTTTGTACAGGCATCTCTTTTGAATTTTGGAACACAAATGTCATAGAAACCAAACTCTGTAATTTAAGTAACTCTAATAGTTTAAAAACATTCCTGATTCAATAGTGGTCATTGATGCGGGAATATTCTTGTTTTCAATTTCATTTTATTTAACCAATATTTCATTTTATGTATAATCCATAATGTGAATCTTTTTATACCTGAAATACCATTTATTTATCATATAATTTATGGTACATATAATGACTACAGAAGAGAACACAACACGCATTATAGAGGCATTTGATAAAATCAGCAAGTTTTTTGCGTCCATGGAAGGCTTTAATGGAGAAATAAGTCTAAGTAAACCTGAACTTCTGACATTGGAATCTATTTCTAAACAAAAAGAGCTTACAATGAGCAAACTAGCCAAGAATTTAGACATTGGGTTTAGCACAGCAACAAGCATAATTGACCGTTTGATTGAAAAAAAGCTGGTTGCCCGGGAAAGAAATCATGGCGATCGGAGAGTTGTAAAAGTAATTTTATCAAAGGAAGGCGAGAAAATTATCTCATCGTATCAAGAACAAAAGAAAATATATTTTAAGAAGATGATTGAAGTCCTCACTGATGGCGAACAGGAAAGCTTTGTTTTAATTTTGGAAAAAATCGCAAATGAAATGTAAAAGATAGGTAAAAATCAAATATGAAACAAAAAACAGTATTGATAACCGGAGCTATCGGATTTATCGGAAGTCATTTAACTAAAAAACTTATTGAAAATGGAGAAAAAATAAGGTGCCTTGTAAGGACTTCAAGTCCCAAAATTGCCTTTGGCAACTTCTTTTATCTGCAAAACGTCATATTAAATTCCGAACCCCCCCCCTTAAAACAATAATATTATAAAAGTATGATGATAAAAAAACAATAATCTTAATAAATAGTATAACAAATTAATAAATAGTATAACTAATTAGTACCAATGGGAAAAATTATGAATATTAAAAACATTGGACATTCAACATCTTTAATATATTCATCACAATTACAGTGTTCTAATCGAATATCGTACAAGTAATATCTACAGTTTTCAACCGAAGGTGAACCAACCATAAAAGACACATTTCGCAAATTAGGTATTTTTATCGAAAACAATACCTTACCAATTGTCCTGTTGGCAATACTGCTCATAGTGATATCAATACACGGTGCACAGAACATCGAAATGGAATC
>DAOUWY010000376.1 GCA_030666885.1 Methanosarcinales archaeon | reverse complement strand
GCTGTCAGGTCGAACATGTGGGACCGGGTGAACAGCGTTCCTCCACTCCCTTCTTCATTTGCATCCTTGATCTTCAAAACTTACAGTGGATGGATATAATATCATTGAGAACTTCCTGAAAATGGCAGGTATGGAGAATAATGACAATCATAGTTAAAAACCGGAAAATATTTGGTGATAAGAAAGCACCTTGTACCCTACAGAATTGGAAAAGTGAAACTATTCTAAATTTTAGAATGATTTTCTCATATATTAATCCAATTCAGTAGAATTATGAAAATCCTGAACCAATGTTTGAAGAATCAAAAGGATGGTAATTATGAATAAAAATATTATTAATATAATATTAATAGCCAGTATTTTATTGATTTCCATATCAAATTGTACGGCTGCAGAAAATGAATTTGGTATAGTAAATGCTTGGTCTAATGATGAACCTGCTACTGTAGAGGGAATGGTATTGAAAATAAATGAACCATTTACAGTTAAAGTAACTATTGAATCAAAGATTGATGGAGATATTTGTGTTCAATTATATGAACCATTAACAATAAGTGCCTATGAAGTGGTTGAAGGGCCAAGTGAAATTGATGAATGTATTGATAATATAAATATTGAATCTGGTTGGAAAACTACATATGTATGGATATTAAAACCAAATGGTGATTGGACTAATGCAAATGCACCTATCAATTTGTTAGTAAAATTTAGCAAATCGCGTGATGACAATAGAACGATTAAATTTACAATTGCTAATCCTCACATACTCAATGAACAATATTTAGATTTTAATCTTAAAATTACTAATAAACAGAAATTAGAAGACAAATATAAATTACATTTAGAAGGAGTAGATGTTGATGGAAGTCATGCTTGGATACAATTAATCAAAAAAAATAAAGTTGTAGATAACCTCGTTATATCAGAAGATGGGCGTTTCGAGCTTTATGACGGAGATATTTTAATTGTAGATGGAAATTGCAGTGCAATTTTTGCCGGACTTAAATCATATGTAATTAAACTGGAAAATGTCAAACAGTATGATGAAAAAGGTAACATAATATTTTCTCAGGACATAGTAATGCTGGGTATAAAGAAAAAAGTAAAGAATGTATAGTTGATATAGCAACTATGCAGCATTACTGAATGATATCTGGTAGCTGTTTATACTATATTCAGGAACATACTGAACATTGAACCTAATGACCTGGTTTTATAAACAGGATTTATACACATAATGGAACGAAAACCATTATCAAGTAAATCCTGTTAAGTTTTTTAATCATCGATCCCGCTTATTTCTTTGCAGCCTCAAGCTCTTCCATCAACATCTTCTCATACCTATCAACAGCACTTGGTTCCTTAGGCACCGTTTCCTTCCTCTTGCGCCCCGCCTTCTTAGCAGGTGCCTCAAGCGCAGTCCCTGGTTTCGCCTTAAACCTGACCTTCTCCTTTACCCCGAACAACTGCTGGTCTGCAAAAATAAGCAGCACACCAATACACATCAGCACTGAACCGATCCACACAGCACTGATAAGCGGAATCTCCTTGATCACGAAATTATATCCGTTACCAACCCGGCCGCCGTACTTTACATGGTACGTCCTGAACAGCTTCTCATCATCCAGGATATTTGTCCACTCCACCCG
>DAOUWY010000035.1 GCA_030666885.1 Methanosarcinales archaeon | reverse complement strand
TCACCTTCCTTGATATTGACCCCGATTCCATCAAAACCCATCAGCAGATAATACATCTTTGCATCTTTCCAGGGTATAGGTCCATCCGGCGTCTCAATCATCACATCCCTGAAGTCACCCCAGTAATATTTGTAATATACAGGGGTCATGGTGTCCAGGTGGCAGTCAGAACAGGTTTCGCCAACCTCTCCCATTGCAATCCCTATAGCATCCTGGTCACCGTCAGCCAGCGCACGCCCGAGTTCGTTAACTGCCTTTTGATTGTAGTATCTTTGCCACTCAGGTACCATATTGGAACTATATTCATAACACACAGAAAATTCACCAAAAGATCTGCCAGCATTCATATAATCACCCTGCTCCAGGTTCACTGGAATTCCCATCATCGATTCTCCGAGTTCATACATTTCAAGGAGATACTCAAATGGCCTACCAGTAGTTTCATTATAGTACTGGTCAAGCGACTGCGGAAGACCTTTGTCTTTCATATTGTTATTATTAGCTGAATTTCCGGGTTTATCTTCATCAGCCAGAACCAGCCATACGGTCGATACACCGACTATTATAGCAATGGCTATTATTATTACTAACTTACTATTCATTACTTTTCCTCCTTTTAATATGCCGATCCGGATCAGACTGATCTATCAGCATTTATCCAAAAATATAATTAATAAAGCCCATATATAAATCAATCTATTTGCAATTAATATAAATAAATTGCTTGAGAATGAATGCCCATATTGATTAGTGTCTGCATTAAACCAGCGAAAAATACTTTCACAAAACACCCTTTAAATAATGCCCTGAAGTAGATCCACCGCCGCAGTGACCATTGGTTCTATTATCGATAGCCTTCCTGTAAAGTTCTGTCAACTTACCAGTAGTTTTCCTGTCATACGTTTTTGCCTCAATTCTCAGGCAACTGACACCTGCTTCAATCAGTTCAGGGATGTGGTCGAGCATGCACATTTCCCTTGAGTTCATAATATAAGTACGTCCACCCCCATCCTTTTTCACCTGGAATTTAAAACCCTTTACATCTTCCAGCAGAGCCTCATGCAATCTATCATCAGGGAACAGCTCTCCCAAGAGGTCATGTTCAGATACCATTACAGGGAAAAAACCGTGAACGATACACTCCACCATACCATAGGGAGCTATCTGTTTAATTTCATCCAAAGTAAGCTCAGGCGAAAGAGTCACCCTCTGACAGTGCTCCAGATAATGAGCCATTGCCAGCCTGTTAAAGACATTAAGCGGATAGTCAATGACCAGTGACTTTTTACCAGAGTCAGGAAGACTATGCAGCACACCCGTGTTTGCTACAAGAAATCCATTCTGGTCAGGGAATGAGCCAGATATTTCTGGTTTTTTAGATATTCTTGGTGTACCAAGATAAACTTCCACTCCTTTTTCCTTACCATACTCAATGGCAAACCGGTAATCTTCTTCTGTGAGCAAATGCCCTGTGAAATTTTCTTCACCGAAATAGACCACATCCGCACCGCCGTCAACAGCCGCCTTAAAAGTTTCCAGGGAACAAGTATTTACAGACAGGAGGGGGAGAAGGGGGGTTTTTTGTATCTCCAGGTTATCGAAAATAATCCCGGGTTTGCTGCATGTTCGTTTCCATTTCTTTGAACATTCTTCTTCAAGCCTTTTAACAGCTGTCCTGCGAAGAGTATTTAGCTGGGAAATCGGGATGAAAATATCTGCTTCCAGATCAACCTTAATGTTTTCCGGCTTAAAAATGGTATTGCCAAGCTTCTTCAATTGCCGGATTATAGAATCTTCTGAAATTCGGGTTCCCTTTGCCTGCTGTGGAATATCTCCTGTCAGCATGACCTCGTTCTCGCCGTCTGTAATACAAAGTGCTGCCGGTTCCCCATGTTTTGCTGTAAATAACATATTGATGGGAATTTTTTTCATGACATCTTTAACACCCAGGGATTCCATAAGCCTGAAATCATACGTCTTAAAAACGGTCTCATTTCTGTAGACGGTCTTTTCCATGGGTATTTTAACTGTTGCACATGCAGGGGTACTTTCCACACCCTGGTTATTGATATACATACTTCGTACGGTAGTTCCTGTACCCCGCCCCTGGGTGCCGATCCCATCGCCCATCCTCAATGGCTGCTCAATATCGATATAAGCAAATTTCCTTTCCCGGTCGTATTTGACAACCTGTCCGAGATACGTTCCCTGGTTATGCGGCTGTTGTCTGCTCATCAGATTGCCGCCGGGATTTGTGAAAAAATACCCTTGTGTGAACCCTCGGTTAAAGAGCTGGCGCAGTGTGTGCTGTTCATTGTACGATACATGGAAACCGGCCGGATTTTCAAGATACCTGTCTATAAGATTCCTGTAAATTCGTACCACGCCTGCCACATATTCAGGGTGTTTCAATCTTCCCTCTATTTTAAAGGAATCGATGCCTGACTCTATCAGGTGTCCGATGTGTTCGCTTATGTTGAGGTCCCTGGGACTCAGGAGATGGCCCTTTGCTCCATCAATTGTGTATTTCCTGCGACATGGCTGGGTACAGTAGCCGCGATTCCCGCTTTTATCACCTGTCATGCTGCTGAAAAGACACTGGCCGGAGTATGAAAAGCACAGCGCACCATGGATAAATACTTCTATCTCGGTGTCGGTTTGGGATTTTATCCTCCTGATCTCATCAAGGGATAGCTCCCTGGCAAGCACTATGCGTTTTACTCCCATTTTTTCAAGGTATCGTACACCTTCTACATTGTGGATGGTCATCTGTGTACTGGCATGGACAGGAAGCTGGGGGAGCTGGTCCTTTAATAATCGCATTATACCGATATCCTGCACAAGTACTGCATCTGCTCCCGCATTGCAGAGGAATTGCAGGTATCCGGAGGCTTTTTCGAGCTCCAGATCCTTGATGAGGGTGTTGACTGTTATGTATGCCTTAACTTTGTTAATGTGGGCGTAATCAATAGCCCATTCAAGTTCATCAGGGGCGAGGGCGGCATCATGCCTGGCGCTTAAGGTTGGTCCGCCGAAATATACGGCGTCGGCTCCGTTTTCGATTGCCGCAATAAGCGCTTCTTTACTTTTGGCTGGTGCCAGTAGTTCGGGTTTGTACATCAGGGGTTATAGTAATGTGGGGTGTTAAATAGGTGATGGGGATTATGTTGGGTGAATTAATCTTAATCGTTATACGCCAAATCTCTGCTGTGGTTGGGACAAGCTATACTCAATGCAACCTCAGTAGCCTGAGACATGTTAGTGTCTCACAGCTCTGCTATGGGGAGCTTCATTATGGGATCATGCCTGTATAAAGTAATACTTTATATACAAATATAAAATATTAATTAATATGTCAGGTCTTATTTCCATTGCTTTTGAATTCGTGCCTATTGCTATTTTTTCCGCAATATTCTTCTTTATGGCACTATTCATCAAATACAGTAACAGGTTAACCATTCGTTCAGTAGGTTCTGATATCTGCCTTGGTGCCCTGTTCATCCAGATAACCCTGCTGGCTATGCCTGTATGGATGTCAGGGGAAGTATCCATAAATATTGCCGGTCATATGGCTATCACCATCGCAGCCCTGCTATTATGGATCATCAGTGTCTGGCTGTTAAAACGCAGGAAACCGTCAAGAACCCGCTCGGACAACATATACCATAAGTTCATCGATTACCTGGAAAAACAGGGCAATATCAGGGAATCATTATCCTACGTACTTGGTGCATTCACTATCACAACCAGCCTGATGATGGTACTGGACTTTATCAGTATAGAACCTGCTACCTGGAATTTGCAGGCTGTCCGGATAGTACTGTTGGTGTCCGGTTCCGTGATAATTGGTATGGCAGGATACTATGTCTACCGGTATTTGCAAAGAGAACAGCTAAACCAGATATTTGAGAGGTTTTACAAGGAGATCACAAGGGATAACATACTAATAACTGTCCAGTCCACAGGCACACAAAAGCATGACCGTGACCCTACCCAGCCCATAGTGGACATCGTCAGGGGTTCAATTATGAGGGGGGTGCCGGGTCCATCGATATTCGGCCTGGAGGTACTAAAAAACAGTTGCATAGAATTGCTGACCACTTCCGGGATGAGGCGTAAGAGCCTGGACCGGGTCACTTCCCATTTTATTTCACAAATTGATGAAATAGGAAAACTTGCGCTTAAAATGGATGAAGACGAATCCGCGGCCGGGTCCATCAGGATCATAGGCGAGATAGGGGAGTGTGCCATATCAAGGGGTATTGAAGTTCCGGTAGAGGATATCCTGCAAAGGCTTTTCGAATATTATGATGTCCTGCAGTTAAGGGGATACGAGATTATGAAAATGACAATAATCGATGCCATTGGCCGGATCGGTTCAGCGGCCGCAGCCCTGGGTATTGAATCCATCCCGCCAAGGTCCGGAGATATGCTGGGGATAATTGGAACCTCTGCTGTGAGGGATAAGGACAGGGGTGCGATAAAGGAAATAAGTACAGCTTTATATGATATCGGGAAGGAATCAGCAACCAATTCACTGGAGAGTTCTGTTAAGCAAACTGCCCTGAAGTTGCGTGATATAGGTGTGTCTTCCGTGCAGAATGACATGGCACAAGAAGCAAACCAGATAATATCCTACCTGGAGGTCCAGGGTACGATCGCAGCATCCAATAAGCTGGAACTGGGGACCGAGCAGGCTATCTGGTCGATAAAGGATATTGGAGTGGCCTACGGGTACCGACACATGGAAACCGGCATCAATGCCACCGTAAATGCCCTGGAAAACATTGGCCTGGAATCATCATCAAAAAAGCTGGATGATGCAGTGGACCAGACTCTCTGGTCACTAAAAGAAGTGAGCAGATATGCTATCGCTGATGGTCTTGATTCTTCCACACAAAAGTCTGCCCGGTCCTTTGCCAGACTGGCTATACCGGAAGAAGACAAAGTAACAGTCATGATGAAGGACATCAGGAAGTATTTCGATGCGGATGAGGCTGGGCGGTTCAGCAAGTTCGAACAGGAATATACATCGGCACTTAAGGAGGCAGGGACCAACTTATGAAGGACAAAGTGTATGTTATCGACACCTCTGGTTTCATATCCCAAGTGGATTTCAGGGACGGGACCACTATTACAGTACCGGCGGTGGTTGACGAGATCATGGATAGTACATCAAGGCTGAGGTTCGACCTGCTAAAAGATGCAGGGCTAAGAGTTGAGCTTCCGGACAAAGCCTGCCGGGAATTGGTGAGATCAGCGGCGATTTCAACAGGAGATGCAAGTGTCTTGTCAGTGACTGACCTTGATATCCTTGCAAAGGCCCTGGAGATGAAAAGTGGGTCTGGAGTGATCCTGGTCACTGATGATTATGCCATACAGAATGTGGCTGCCAACCTTGGAATTGAATACAAGACCGCTGCCACTCAAGGGATCAGGAAGAAGGTTTTGTGGGAATTAAAGTGCACAGGATGCGGCAATGTTGTCAAATCAGGTATTGAATGTCCCATCTGCGGTTCAGGGGTCAGGCGGCGGCGGGTGAAGCATTGAAGCATTGAAAGTCCGGGATTAATTTTATATTGTTGCAGACTGAATAAAATGAAGGTATTGTTATGAAGAATATTAGAGACTTGATCCAGAAAGCTTTAGAACTTCAGCAGAACGGACTGGCAGAGGGACAGATCGCAGATGAACTTAATGTTTCCAGGGAGACTGCCACCTGGCTGCTGGCACATTCACCAAAAGGGGATGTCACCAAGGCACCTAAGGATATATATGTAAACTGGAGCAATATAGGCCGTAGTTCCAGGCGACTGGGATTAATGTCCAGTGCCCTGTGTGATCTGGTATTTGAAAATCTTGAGAATCCAGGTGCTGACATTGAGGTTGTGGTGGGCGTGGCATTAAGCGGAGTACCTATAGCCAGCCTGGTAGCTGAAGAACTGGGAGCCGAGCTATCTGTCTTCCAGTCAAGCAAGCAATCATCCGGTGGTTCAGGTGGTATGCTGTCCCAGAATTTCTCCAGGGTTTCCGGAAAGAAGTGCATTATTGTGGATGATGTTGTTACTACCGGCAGTACTATTAAAGAAGTAATTTCAATCCTGAAAAGTAAAAAGGCCAGCCCCACTGCCATCGGTGTACTGATCGATAAGAAAGGATTTGATTCCATAGAAGGTGTGCCTGTTTGCTCACTGCTAAGGGTATCAAGGGTAGATAAGATCGAATAGGCGGTTATCTGACATCCCCTTAACTCCCCTCAGACATTTACCGAACTTCCCACCAACATCCCCTTAACTTAAATGTCGATACTAATTATCCAAAATATTAATTATAATCCAGTAATATGGGAAAATATCAATTTAAAGTATTAAAAATCATTAAATAAAGGTTTATATGTCATTTAATGACATAATAAAGCTTTAAAGATATATGACTTGAAAGTATCCTTATATTTACCACAGCCAGAGGTAGGTTCAATGAAGTAAACGAACTTCAGTTAATAACCACAAAGGAAAGAAAATATAATGAATGAAAAAAAGAACACACTAATGATCGCAGCGTTTGCAAAGGCTACGATTATAATGTTACTCCTGGGGTTGTTTGCTCCCGCACTTGCTTATGCCGCTACACCCCATGAACAATACCAGACTGTTCAGGAACAAGATCGAATGACCCAGGAACGGGTCCTGGACGCCCGGCAGTCCTATCAGGACTCCAGGGAGAAATTCCTTGATGCCAGAGCACATTTGGAAGATTCAAGGACCAGCGCAACTATCTTTGATATGAAAAACTCCACAAGGAATTTTTTATTCCATACTATTGACTACACCATCCTGCGTCTGGAGGTACTGGAAGCCAGGGCAGTAAGGACTGAAGACAGCGGTTTAGCGCCATTTATAATCTCTGATAATATAGAGGATTACATAAAGCAGCTTGAAGACCTGAAAGACGATGTGGAAGCCGCCGAGACCAGTGAAGACTTCCAGGCAGTTATCAGGGAAATCAGGGATATATGGCAGCATGTCGACCTGGAATCCAGGTATTTCATTTTTGGTACAGCAAATAACAGGGTGGATTCATTCCTGGAACATGGTGAATCCATTTCAGACCGCATTGGAGCCGAGATTGAAAGGTTAGCAGATGCAGGTGTGGACACTGGGAAACTGGAGCAACTCCTGGATGAATATAATGAAGCACTGTATGGGGCAAAAGACACTCACAATGAGGTAAAGGAGCTTTTTGGTATACACAACGGGTTCGATGATTACGGGATTTTAGAGGATGCTGAAGATGCAAGGACGTTCCTGGGTGAAGCCAATAGCCTCATGAAAGAGACACATCAACAGCTTAAGGATGTCACTGCAGCATTACGTGAGATATTTGCCGAACTCAAACAGCACAGGTCCGGCTCTGCAGACCTTAGCGGGACAGGCAAATTGACCGCTTCAGGAAATGGTATGGCCACAATGTCAGGTAATATGGAAGTGGAGATCAGTGCCCACAGCGGGGTACTTACGATCACTGACTATGATGACAATGCTGAAGTAGATGTTACAGGATACGGGACCAAGGAAGATATGGGTAATGGCACTGTCAGGTACAGCGGGTTTTATGGAACTGCCGGAATTAGAGGCAGCAGTGTTACTGTTGTGATACTTGGTGATGACATTGAGCTTACTTCGAAGGGGACCGGCAGTGTATTACTAAGAGGATATGGTACATATGACGTAGAAAAGGATGGTCGGCATATATTAAGCAATGACTGGGCGCCACAGGTACAAACAGAGTCACAGACCCAGTATCAGGCAGGGAATATGAACCAGACCCAGCTCAAGAATAAAACAACTGACCAGAGCCAGACACAGAATAAGATACAGGTACAGAATCAAACACCTGACAGGAACTCTGCCATGAATATGGGGGGCAGCTAACATGAGGATAAGAACCCTGGCCATACTATCAATTTTGTTTGTAGGCCTGGCTGTATCCGGATGTACAGGTCCATCAGAAGAAATACCGGTAAGCTTGCCCGCATCCTCAACGAGTTCAGCAACCTCCACACCTGCTCAGACTGGAGATGTCATGGACAGTGAGATATCGACAATCGAGTCAGATATGGCTGAACTGGATGCCCTGCTGGCAGATATGGAGGGTATGCAGGATATGAATTTTACTGAACTGGATGGAGTTGATTTTTAACTCCCTTCCTTCTTTACTTTTTTAGTGCTCCCATTGGCAGGAATACCATTACCATCATCAGGATGCCATTTACAATGAACACCCCGCTATAACCCTTGGTAGACCCGTTATATCCCATAGCTGACAGCACCAGCCCGCTAATGAGTGGGACCATTGCAAGCCCGGCATAGGTACAGGTATTGAAAATCCCCATGGCCAGTCCTTTCTCGATCTTCAGGTATGCTACACCAGTGACCAGTCCCACCAGTCCCAGTCCGGAACCGACACCAATCAGGGTCAGGCCAATGGGGTGTAACACCGCAGCCAGTGCACCCACAACCGAAAGCCCGGGAACGGCAAAGACCCAAAAACTATAATACTAACAAGTTCAAAAAAGAGATTATATGCCATCTGAAATGAAAAATATCTATGCAACAATATTTAATCATGTCCAGATGGTAGGATACAGGGAGATTGTTGAAGCCCACGGCAGAGCCAGAGGATTGGCAGGATTCATTTTTAATGATGTAGATGGATCTGTTAAAGTAATGGCCAGTGGTCCTGAACCTGTTTTAACCGAATTTATCAACGACCTTAAAATAATCCGTCCGGATACTGTGATAGAAACAAAGGAGATCATGGAGGATATCAGATTACCGTCCCCATTTGGAAGAATTACAATGGATGAAATGCGGGAGATCAGCGAAAGGTTAGATAAAGGCAATATGATACTTGGTGAGATAAATCTTAAGCTTGCCAAGCTTGATATTATCGGTGATAAGCTTGATACACTTGGTGGCAAATTTGATACACTCGGGGACAAATTTGATGCACTAGGTGGCAAATTTGATGTGGTTTGTGACAAACTTGATACATTACCGGAAAGATTAGCCGAAGCAATGAAGAGATAATTTATCACTCCCACATAGCAGGGAAACCGTTTATATTTTTCAGGTCGTAGATTTCGTCATCCTCAAGTTTGAACAATCTTATAATCTCAGGGCTAACAGATTTTATCTGATATCCATTTGAATCTTTTAATTTTTAACCCCCTTCCCGTTTTACTTTTTTAGTGCTCCCATTGGCAGGAATACCATTACCATCAGCAGGATGCCATTTACAATGAACACTACGCTATAACCCTGGGTAGACCCGGTATGTCCCATAGCTGACAGCACCAGCCCGCTAATGAGTGGGACCATTGCAAGCCCGGCATAGGTACAGGTATTGAAAATCCCCATGGCCAGTCCTTTCTCGATCTTCAGGTATGCTACACCAGTGACCAGTCCCACCAGGCCCAGTCCGGAACCAGCACCCATCAGGGTCAGGCCAATGGGGCGGAACACCGCTGCCATTGCACCCACACCGGTAATGACCATACCTGCCCTGACAAGAATATCCCTTTTCACCTGCAGCCTGCCTGCTATCAGGGATGTGACCATTGCACCTATGTAAATGCTGGCCAGATATACACCCAGTGCACCTTTCTCCAATGAACCAAGACTAAAGTCAGGGTACAGGGCTATCAATACGCCACTACTGCCGAATAAGATAAATGACAGCAGCCATATCTGTGAATACTCACGATGGATGAGCATTTTCCTTGACCTGAGCATCACGGATGCAACCTCACTTTTCTTTGATACCGTTTCACCGTAGCCGTTATTGATCAATACCATAAGGGATATCATGAGCGTGGGTAACATCAGTCCTTCGAACAATATCAGGCCGTTTTTTACCCCTGTGGATACCAGTAACCCGGCCAGACCCATACCTGCGGCCAGACCCAGGTTCAACAGGGAATTGAACTCGCCGATATACTGTCCGGATTGTTTGAAATTTGATAACATTGCAAAAGCTGCAGGGAAGAACGCTCCACATCCCATACCTTCGACGAACCTGGCTATGACTATCACCCATACATTATCAGATGCTATAATAGCTGCACCTGATATTAATGTCAACAAGATCCCGATGATAATGAACAACCTGTTACCATAGGCATCAGCCAGTACACCAAAAGGTATCATGGTCAACAATGCACCTATGAAATATGATGAGAATATCAGGCTGGAGGCGGCCCCGTTTGCCAGCATCGTGCTGTCTGATAGTTCCGGAAGGATGGGGATGGCAGCATCCGATAGTCCCATTATCATGAAGACCGACACGTACAGCATCATGCGGTCAAGTAGCTGGGCATATGGTTTTTCGTTTTCATTTTTTTTCTGTTTCGTTTTCATTTTTCACTCTCATAATAAATCTTCGATTGTTTTAAAATCAACCCTGGCAGTGGAATCAAGTGAAATGGGTGTAACTGAGATGTGTTGGCATTTCATAACAGCATGTACATCCGTCCCCTCCTCTGCATCATGTATCAGGTCTCCGTCGATCCAGTAGTATGGCCTGCCCCTGGGATCGTGGCGTTGTTGCACTGATGTCCTGAATATCTTTCTGGCCAGCCGTGTGACCTGGATGTCAGTGTCCTGGGTTGCATGCCTGGGTATGTTGATGTTCAGCATGTCCACACCAGGTGGAAGACCTTTTTGCAGCACATTTTTAGCGATATTGTTCACAATCTTTTTGCCAACTTCAAAATCATATTCATAAGAGCGCAGGTCATCGAACTTATCACCTTCATCCAATACCTGTATAGAGGCGGCGATGGCAGGTATGCCGTAACTGGCAGCCTCCAGTGCCGCGCCTATTGTGCCTGATGTGGTCACGGTATCTGTGCTGATGTTCTCACCGATATTGAAACCTGAAACTACAAGGTCTGGCATTTGTTTTAATATTGAGAATATTCCGAGTATCACGGCATCGGTTGGTGTCCCTCCAACAGCGAAAGCTTTCATCCCGTCCACACCTGCTTTGTTTATCCTCAATGGCTCAAAGATGGAAATGCTGCGACCCACGCCGCTTTTTTGCATGGCCGGTGCCACAACGGTAAC
>DAOUWY010000120.1 GCA_030666885.1 Methanosarcinales archaeon | reverse complement strand
TTTATCTTAAGTTGGTACTTTAAAGTTTTTATACGTAGCTATACCGACAATAAGTGCATACGCATCCTTTTCATCCGGATTTGTTTTTAATATCATGTTTGGAGATTAATTCTATCGCTTATAATTTTCTTTTATCAATTTTAGAGTATCAACATACACACCAATGCTAATATCTCCATTTGACAATTTTTCAATATATTCAACTATGTTTCGCTCAAGCTCCGTATAGGTTTTTGGATTCTTTTTTAGCAGAATCATTGCTTCATCATATTCTTTCGATGGTAATCCCCTATTATGCAGGTCCAGCAGTATTCTCTGTTTTTCTTTGAGAATAGCTTCCGCCTTTTCAATCTCCGTTTTCGATTTTCCGCTGCCATCCAGTGCGTCTTCATTTTTCTTATCGATCTTCAGAACTTCACTCCAACTTACAAGTGCTTCCTCATATTTCTCTTCGTCAAACAACCTGCTGGCGTTAAGATTTAATTCCTTGATGTGCATCATCTCTTCGGTTTCACACCGTGTCAGCGGAATCTCGCCCACCATTGTGCCTTTTTTAAGTGGGTGTTGCTTTGCTCCAAGCTGGCGAGCTTTCTTTGTCACCTGCTCATACACGTAATTATACAGTTCATCCACTGTTACAACACCATCTTTATTGAGATCCGCTTTACCTTTTAGCCCTTCCGTCAGATAGTATGTAAAAATTCCATGTTTAAGTTCATCAGTCTCAAGTGATAGTTCATCTGGTTTGCTTGCTGTTATTATGATTCTCCCTTCACCGGAAAGTTGATCTAGAAATTTTTCAGATATCGTAATATTGCGTGCTGCGATATCAGGTCTTGAAAAGGTTCGCCCACCTGCTTCACCGCTGTAACAACTATCAATAAAGAAAACGGCTCTCTTTGAATCGATTCTCTCATCTAAAATCTTTCTAATTGTGTCCATTGAAAGTCCATAGCCAAAGAGATCGTCTTTTTTTGCATTGTAGGGGACAATAAATTTCTCAAACTTATCATCAGCATTTCCTGTTGGATCTATTTCGGGAGAGCCGTGTCCAGCGAAGTAGATGCAAACCATATCCTCCTTTCCAGCTTTTCGCGCAAGAAATGTCCCCATCGCAGATCTTATCTCGGTCAGTGTTGCCTGTTCATCAATCAAAAGTCTTACATTTTCCTTGGGAAAGTTCCCGTATTTCGGATCTGTCAAGATATTATAAACCTCAAGAGCATCCTCTTTCGCGTATTTTAAGGCAGGGATATCATTGTCTTCATATTTACCAATTCCAATGACCACACCGTAAGCATTTTTTGGTATCGGTGCCGCTTCAGGAATAACATCTATTGAAATAGGTCCTACGCTTTTCTCGTTTACTTTTCTTTTTAAATCTGCAATGCCTTTTTCTATCTCCGGAATTTTATCTGGTATTTTTAATTTTGACTTCAGTGATTCAACTTCGTGTTCGAAACCTTCTGGATTTAATGATTTGAGTTCCTTTTCAAGCCTCTTTAAGGTTTCAATCTTCTTTTCAAATTCGCCGAATGTCTTCTCGATCAAATCAAAATCATTTTTCATCTCCCAACACCCCCTTAAGATCTGATACATCATACCCTTCTTTTTCCAACTTATGCATCTTTGCACGGTATTCTTCTATTTTTTGCTGGCGTGTTCTGTCGTTCAGACGGTTCCTTGCGAATATGATGAAAATAAGCACAATCGTACCAGCACTGATGATGAAGATTAGATATAGTGAATCTGGTGGATCTGGTGGCGTTTCTTTTCTCGGCCACCAGTCGTATTCGGTAAGCTCAACCATAATCGCATCCTCGCTGTGAAATACATTATTCAATATAGCCTCGAAATGAAAAAGATCTCTGTCATCAAGACTAAACCATTCACCCCTGCTTACATACGCCTTGCTTACAAGCGCCTTATCAGGGAGTCTTCCCAGTACTAACAAAGCTTTTCCTCCCTCTACATCGGCTTCTACGACCTCAATCCAATACCCCCCATCTAACTCATGAAGTTCCCCTACTGCCATCACATTTGGAGGGAACGCAGCCACTTCACAGCAGAACCCTATGTACAGCATTAACAATAAAAAAAAACTCATTCTTCGGCGGATTAAGTTTTTCTTTAGCATGGTTATCGATCTCACTCCTTTTTATCTACTATTTCCCCGAAATTTCAACTAGTGTCAAGTCAAGCGTAAAGCGTCTCACTGATTTTTTTAGATACGCCAACAGCATATAAGATATGGCAGATGGTCGCTATACGTTTCATGGTTGACTTGACACTACTACTTTTAATAATATTACTTATTTTTATAATATCCAGACACGTTAATAGAACAAAACGCTATCATTCGATGATGGCTTCTATTTTAACATTGGTCTTCATAGAATTGATAACAAGTGCGCTTTGTTCGACCTGCTTAACTATCTCTTTTACTTTTTCTTTATCACTATCTGTCTTTATTCTTGATTTAACAGCGATTTTTGTGAACGTTAACTGGCCATCCACTTTTTCAAGTACACCTTCTGCACTGGATTCATAAGACACCAGATTGATACCGGCTTTCTTTGCCTTTGCAATAAACGTTGTCAAGCAACATGCATGAGCAGATGCGACAAACAGTTCTTCAGGACTGATAAACCCTTCAGGTCCATGAAACTCAGGTGGGGTGGCAAATTCAAAACTTGCCTTATCACTGAAAAACATGGATGCCTGATATTCGCTATTCCATTTCAGTGTATTTGAAAAAATAAAATTCTTTTCCATTTTCTATTCCTCGTCAATGATTATACTTTAGCCCAACTGATCCTTAAAAAAACCAAAGAGGTTACACAAAGAACATAAAACCCTGTGCACCCCTGTCTCCACTTAATCAGTTGCAATATATGTTGCTTCTATGCAATACTCACATAAGAACCTGGGCAGGTCTTTTTCCATTGTTTTCACAGGCATTGGGTAATGACCTTCCCATATCTCCAGGTCTGCCCTTCGGGCATGTTCCATACATAATCCCATGCCGCAGACTATGCAGATAGCAACAGCTTCTTCTGTCTTATTATTTTCATCACACATAAAACATTTCAGCATATCTTTCACCACCTTAAATATTTTCCTTTAATGCCGCATGGCATGGCGGGCAGATTATTCGTTTGACATGTTCCAGATCCGGTTTTAACCTGACCGGATATGATCCATCCCATATAGGTGTCTCTTCCCTGATCATGTGTTCACGGCATACTGCCATTCCACAGACAATACATACCCCTACTGCATCAGTATGTTTTCCTTGTTCAGCACAGATATAACATTTCATAGTATTTTCACCTCTCTATTACTCCCGATTATAGTCTGTCATCAACTCCAGTACCGGTGTCACACTCCGGGATGTAGCAGCTGACATCAATAAACTCGCATTTCTCACCGCATGAAGGACATTGATCCGGCGGCATATCAGCTTCCAATGTATAGCCACAGTTTGAGCATTTCCAATTGACCATATTATACCTCCTTTCCATTTCCAGGTGCGATTCAATCAAAAAAAGATCATTTCACATACAGTGCACATTTACATGATCCTTTTCGATCCATATCCCTGCTGCGATATGCGCATGGACAGATGATCTTCTTGTCTTTCTCTTTATCACCTGAAATTTCCCTGCAGCTACAGTACACCTCGCCATATTTTTTCTTATTGTTAGCAAGGCCTTTTACCGCTGTCATTACAATGTCATAATCAGGGTTCAATTTGTACCCTGATGCTGACGCATTTTCTTTAGCCCATTCATATATTTCAGTTTCCAAATCTTCGGATTGTGCCATTATATATCGCTCCTTCATTCTATATTCTTTATTTTACTGTATATAAAGTATGACTATGTATACTCAAGTAAATCCAACCGAAGGAAGGATTTTCTTGCCCAATTTTTATAACAGTTAATGTCATTGTACAAACCCGGCTATCCGCTCACCCAGTTGCCGGCAGGCTGCTATTCCCTCCTCATCGGGCCGGTATCTGATCTGCAGCCCTGGCTCGATCAACTCAAATCCAGCCATTTCCAGTTCCTTTTCCACTGCTTTTACAGCACCGCCGCCCCAGCCATATGATCCGAAGGCCACAGCTTGCTTGCCCTTGGGGCGCAATCCTTTAATGTGGGTTAAGAATTCGCTAACAGATGGAAATATACCATTGTTAAGGGTTGGCGAACCTACTATGATCACAGGTGCTTCCAGTACTTCTGTTATTATACTGCTCAGATCGATCTTTCTAACGTTTATAAGTTTTACTTCTACTCCGGCCACTTTTATGCCTTCCAGTATTGATTTTGCCATGATATGGGTGCTGCCCCACATAGTATCATAGATGATCAGCACTTTTTTATTAGTCTCACCTCTGGCCCAGCGCCCATAGGCTTCTATTATCTTTGCCGGATCCTGCCTCCAGATAATGCCGTGGCCAGGTGCGATCATATTGATATCAATGCCCAGTTCTTTCACAGTGCCAATGTATTTCAGGATGACCCGGCCAAAGGGCATCAGGATATTTGCATAATATTCAGCAGCTTCTGCCATTACGTCTCCCACTTCATCATTAAAAGGTTTTGAAGTGGCAATATGCTGCCCGAAAGCATCATTGGACAGCAGTATCTTATCTTCTTTAATGTAGGTGTGCATACTATCGGGCCAGTGCAACATGGTGGCTTCGATAAACATCAGGGTCTTGCTGCCCAGGTTTAATTCAGAGCCTGTCTTTACTACTTCAATATTCCAGTCCTCACAGCCATCTGCCTTATAGTGCAGGTGCAGACCATCCCTGCCATTCTTTGAGCAGTATATCGTAGCGTCCGGCGCTGTGGTCATGATTGCCGGAAGTGATCCGGAATGGTCCATCTCAACATGGTTTATAATTACATAGTCGATCTTTGCAGGATCTACTATCTGGCTGATACGCTTGAGCATCTCGGCTGAGAACTCAGCTTTTACAGTATCCACAAGCGTAATTTTGTCATCCACTATCAGATATGCATTATACGTGGTCCCTTTTGGGGTTACATAACCATGAAAATCCCTCAGGTTCCAGTCTATTACTCCCACCCAGTATACACCCCGGGCCAGTGCCAGCGGTTCTACTTCATTTGTCAATTATAACACCACGTATTCTACGTTTCCATTCGAAACTGCGATGCAGCATCGATAAAACCGTCAATGAGTTCCACATGTCCGTGTTCAAAAGATGCCATCATATCAAAAAACTCATTCTGTTCGGGATTGTGTGTCCAGGCTGCAAGTTCTTTGTAAAAATTCTCGTTCTTTTGCTCAAACCTTAGGGCATTCATCAGCACATCCAGTTCACCTGGTTTTTCCTCTGTAAACTCATTTGTAAAGGACTGAGTAAAATCCGGTGGAGCAGACTCATTTAAAATCGATAAATGCCCGGTTTTCAGAAAATCATTGAGATATTCTATATGC
The DNA here is from genome assembly GCA_030666885.1 of Methanosarcinales archaeon. Classification (GTDB taxonomy): domain Archaea; phylum Halobacteriota; class Methanosarcinia; order Methanosarcinales; family Methanocomedenaceae; genus Methanocomedens_A. The sequence goes on along the minus strand of DAOUWY010000120.1, from coordinate 715 downwards.
CTGCCTTCTTCTGCTGCCAGATAATTGAATAGATCCTTTGCAGCTATACCGGTTGAAGTCCCGGCTTTATCCAGATAAAACTTATGTCCCTGCTGTTCAATCGTAAGTGCGGTATTCACTGCATCCTCAAGGGTTGCAATATTATCAATTGATCCTTCAAACTCTATCATTCTATCTTTCGACATGCTTATCACCCGATTATTACCTGATTATCACTTAATTATCAACAATACTTTTCCGGATTGTTATCGAATTCCTTTTTGCAGCCAGGGACACAGAAATAATATTTGTTGTATAAAATGGTACACATAATATCCCCTGATTTATTTTAACAGTATAAATCTTCCATTTCCTGAAATCATACGTATTTGTCAGGGTTTGCCTCGAATTCTGCTTTACATCCCAGAGCACAGAAATAATATGTATTGCCTTTGAACTCTGATGTGAACTTTACCGAGGCCTCATCAACTTCCATCTTACAAATTGGGTCTATTGCCATCTATATCACCTCATTAATAAATAATGGTATAACATCCAACTTCCAATAATAGAATATATTGTCATATGACATATACATTTCTCTGAAATTAGGTTGAATCAGTGAAGCAATCAAATTAAAGAATAATTATTTTTAGCATGAAAGTACCCTTGGATTCTTTCATCTTTTTGTGCATGTTATTCGACGAATTTCATGTACGTTTTATATGAAAATGAC
>DAOUWY010000298.1 GCA_030666885.1 Methanosarcinales archaeon | reverse complement strand
GAGGGAGGTTGAATTTGTTGAGGAGCTGCCTAAGACTATTAGCGGTAAGATCAAGCGAAAGGAACTGAGGGGGAAGGAGTTTGCGAGGAAGGAGGGTGTTATTGAAGAGCTAAAGGAGAAGGGGTTGTGGTTTAGGTAGGGGGAGTGGGGCACGAACCGGTCGGATTGTAAATCCCGGGCATCGAGAGGATGCTCGAATATTTTTTATTTTAATTATTATTATTATTCTCTTTTCTCGATTTTTATCTAGTGCTAAATGATTTTCGAAAAACTTATTTAATATCTAATATATCTTTGTAATGGAAGTAAATTATGAAAAATAAGAATTTATTTGTGGCATTCATGAGTGTTTTCATTTTAATAAGTTTAGGCTGTATAACCGATAATACTTCACAACCTTATGTAGAATCAACCCCTAATAAGCAAAATCAAATTGACTATTCTGTTGAACGGGTCGAGCAGCACGATAACGGGATATCAATTGATGCAAATATTTTAATTCAATCAAACGCCACCAAAGATGAAGTTAGAAAGCTTCTTGAGTATTTCAAAGATACTGAGTTTAGAGATTACACGGCTATAACAATAATAGTATATAATAACAAGACAAGTGCTTATACTCCTAGCTCAGAATTTAATCCAAATGACCCATATCTTGTCGGTCAATTAAATAAATATTCGAGAATGAAAGGAGAATTAAAAGAAGGAGTAATTACTATTTATTAAATCTGAATTTATTACTTTTTGATTTACTATACATCTATTTTTCAATTCGAGCATAAATCCCGAATCCTGCAGTCATGGATAACCGGAATGAATTCCGATGCATCAGATAGGATGCTAATAGCTTTGGTTTTTCAGCTGGATTACTTGCTCTCCATATTTCCATTCAGGCGCATATATCTGATTAAATAGGAGCTATTTAGGCGAAAATTCTGGAAAAATAACATGTTAGTAATTATTTTTTGTAATGATTTTTGTTTTAAAAAGATTTATCCTGTCAGCAGAACAAGATTTAAATAAGCAAAAAGAATTATTAAGAAAAACTTTGATTGAAGAATCTGAAAAAGTTGTAAAAAATATGAATACAAAAATCGATAAAATCCAAATTATTAAAAACTTGATTGTTGATTTAGACGAATTACCACATCGAGATCGAATTAAGTTAGATGCTTTTTTAAGAAGAGCTGACATGATTATTAAAAATGTGTTTGGAGATTCAAGTAAATACCGTAAAGATTTAAATGAAATTGGTTTTATTCCAATTTATGGAGATTTATTCGATGAATGTTGGACTTCAGGTAAAAGTAGCATGTTGAATCTTTTAAAGACAATGATAGAAGATATTGAATTATTTGATGATTCAATAAAAGGCGCTGGTGTTCCAAAAAAGGATGATAAATTATCAAATGAGATATTTGTAGTTCATGGTCATAATGAAGAAATGAAACAGAACGTCGCGCGGGTACTTAAGATATTAGACCTTGTTCCAATCATCTTACATGAAAAACCAAACGAGGGAAAAACAATTATCGAAAAATTCATAGCTAATTCCAGTGTTTCTTTCGCTGTTGTACTTCTTTCTCCAGATGATATGGGTTATGCAAAAGACCAACAACCAATAGATGCAAAACCTAGGGCTCGCCAAAACGTTATTTTCGAACTAGGTTTTTTCATTGGCAAACTTGGTAGGAAAAATGTATGTGTCCTTTATCAGAAAAAAAAAGATTTTGAAAAGCATTCAGATTTTGAAGGCGTTTTACTTACACCTTATGATACATCAGATAAATGGAAACTTGAACTCATTAAGGAACTCAAAAATTGTGGTTATGATATTGATGCAAATAAATTGCTTAAATAGCTCAAGATTCGTACCTTTTTTGACTGTCTATCTAAAAATAGAACTCCCGCATGTTGCTATGTGCGCCTAATTTTTTGGTCGAGGGGAGGTTGTTTAGATTACTCTCATCTATACAAGCATAAAAACCCTATCGTCTGCAGCCACCTATACCCCTAAATTAATTCCCGGGCCTGAAAATAATACTCTGCACTCTGATTTTCCATCTTATCCATCTGAAACACTGCCCTCCACACTTCCACCTATAACCACATCTTATAAAAATCAACCCATCTTCACTAAAAAACCCCTGACCTCTGCCCGCCCTTACCTCCTGAACAAATCCGGCGGCGACAAGGGACCCCCGCAGCCCCGACCTTCACTCAAAGGACCCGGAACTCGTCAGACACCTGCAAATGATGCCGGTAACACCGGGCTGCGACCCAGGCACCTATGGCCTGGATAAGGACGGAGTGGACTGGGCCTTCAGGGGTTTTAACGAAACGGCAGTAAATGATTTCCATAAATATGCATGGCATTCCCTCATATTTGAGGGTTTGCCTTTCTTTCTGGAGATGATCCACGGTGTCCGGTAAAAAGAAATTTGATCGGTTCTCTTGTTTCTAATCCCAATTCAAGGCGAATTTGTAGATACTTGATATTGATTTAATTTTGCTCTATTATCTAACTAACCGCAGATGAACGCCGATAAACGCGGATAAGCTGCCTGAAAATCTGCGTTCGTATATACACTAATATCGCAGGAGAAAAAAATATTACTTCTTGCAGCCTACTCTAAAGGTAGGCCGAGAGGGATAACAAATACTGCGTTTGGGATTCGTTCCCGTAGATGAACCTGTTACCCTCTCTTC
>DAOUWY010000269.1 GCA_030666885.1 Methanosarcinales archaeon | reverse complement strand
CCGTCCTGTATCTTATCCTTAGAGCAGGGGCTGGAGTTGATGCAGGACTCGGGCGAGCCTATGGAGTTCTGCTCACTCGGCCGCCCCTCTTGTTCAACCCACACCTTGCATCTGCTTGCTAGATATGTGGGCGACGCCCTCGGTTGTTGTTGTTGTTGGTTGCTGTCGGCGGCGAACATGGCTATTAAAATATATAATTCATGTAATACTATATCATAAAGAACGCAAAGTTAAGGTTACAATTTCTTTGCGCTCTTTGCAGTGAAACCGTGAGAGGCAACCTTCAATCTGCGTCTAATATAATTGTTGAAAACACTGGATTTTGGTATTGTGCCAGAAATGGCAAAAGAAGAAGGTGCGCACGACCTGCTGACCAACTGCCCGCCCTGTCCCTTATTCTTAGAGCAGGGGCTGGAGTTGATGCGCGAGTCGGGAGAGCCAATGGAGTGCGGGATTTTTGATTTTTATAAGGTGTTTTCAAAGGCTTTTGGTGAGGGAGAGGATGGTGCATGGGGGACTTAGAATGGGAGGTTGAGGACTTCATCACATGCCTCTGATTTCGATTCACTACATCTGGGCCAGTAAGGTGTATGCTTGTAAATAATCTTGATCATGGTTATTTTGTTTCAGCTTGATTGAGATACATATTTTCCCAGTCCCACCAAAAATTTAATAATACAAACCACATTACCTCTAATAAGTGAAAATTATGAAAGAATTCAATGTTACGGCAGTTATCTGGCAGGAAGATGAAGTTTATGTTTCAAAATGTCCGGAACTTGAGGTAGCCAGTGCAGGTGATACACCTCAAGAAGCTCTTGAAAACTTAAAAGAAGCTGTAGAGTTGTATATTGAAAACGCTAAAATCCTTGGAATTTTGGAAGATTTCACAGCTTCTATTGAATCATCAAATAAATTCACATCCAACATCGGTGTTGCAGTTTGAGTAAACTCCCTTCAGTTTCATCGGATAAAATTGTAAAAAGTCTACTTAATGTCGGATTTAACTATGCCTCTATCAAAGGAAAAGGAAGTCATACTGCTTTACTCAGAGAAGGACTTCATGGTGAAAAATTTCTTGTAATAATTCCGAAAAGGAATCCCATTCCAAAAGGAACTTTAATTTCAATAATTAAACAATCTGGATATTCAAGAGATGAATTCATCACATTGTTGGAATGAAAACAGTTACACATTCAATATTCGTGCTGATTTTTCATATCATCTTTCAATGTCCCAAATAAAATTCATCTCCATACATAGGATAGAAATGGCCAAGGAAGAAGTTGCGTACAAGCTGCTGACCAACTGCCCGTCCTGTGTCTTATCCTTAAAGCAGGGGCTGGAATTAATGCGGGAATCGGGCGAGCCTGTGGAGTGCGGGATTTTTGATTTTTACAAGGTGCTTTCAAGGGCTTTTGGTAAGGGGGCTAATGAGGCAGCAGGGATTTGAATGGAAGCCGGGGGATATCGTCAACGACTCCGGATTAGAAATCCGAAAGGCATCGAAGTTGATGCTCGAGGTTCATATTGCATTCAGTTTGCTTGATCCCAGTGATATAATTCAGGCGCATGAATTCGAAAAAAATAATGAATGGTATATATTTCCTTATCCTTTTTTATCTACCAATCAACTCAATCGGCTGCCATTGCCATCCCTTTCCTTTCTTTATAACATAGCCCAGACCCGGGAAGGGAAAGTGAAAAGCAAACGTAAGAGCCTTCTCAGTCTCAGCCCTATTAAGAAGCTTCCGCCTGGTGGTCACGACTTGCTTAGGAGCAAAATCGACCGCAACATACCATTCTGGGTACTCAAGATGGATTGGGTGGAGCACTGTATCAAAGATGCACAGCAGTTTTTCACCTCTCGAAGAGATGGCCAATGCCATATGGCCGGGTGTATGTCCGGGCGCAGCGATTGCGCAGATACCAGGTACGATTTCTGTTTCATGGTCTATTAGGTCTAGTTGGCCTTGAATCGGTGGAAGATTCTCGCGTGCGAATTTAAGGAGGACTTCTTTACTATGTTCGTCAAGTTTCAGTTCTGCCTGTTCAGACGTCCAAAAATCCCATTCATCTTTCCACATAACGTAGCGGGCGTTGGGTGGTGGAATGAATAAAAAGCAGATCTAAAGTGAGTGAACATTGCATGTGGCACAGAGTTTGATACCACCATGTTATCCAACCTTTGCCGAATGATGCATAGCATGGTAATGTCATTTTAATTCATTGATATATTTCTTAGTGAGATTGTATATTGCAGCACTTTCCCATGATCTTCCTTTTGAAATTCGAATTAGGGCATCCTGGGCTTCGGCAATTGTGATTCTTTTTTCTAAAACCAACCGGACTAATAGATATATTGAAAGATGTATCTCCACATCTCCTGAATTCTTTTTTAAGTCTGGTATACTTCGTAAATCATCTGTTATTAATATGGGTATAGATTTTTCTTGAGCAAGTATTAGAGCTTCAGCCTCTCCTTCATTAATACGAGAATAACCAGAAACAAATTCATTAATTTTATCAACATGTTCCACTTCATAAACTTCAATATTTCCATTTGAAATCATACGTATTGTTTCTTGAGCCGCTTTTCCATGGACATCATTATATTGAGAAATTTCACTCAATTCACTATATACTTCTTGAGGAATTAAAATTCTAGAAATTCTTAGACATTTTAAAAGTACACTACCAACGGAAAGTGAGATTAGAGCACTTGTATCTCCAACTACTATTGTTTCATAGATTTCTTTTTGAGTCCTTTTTGGCACGCTCGATACTCTCCTCCAGGGTTTCTTTGCCAACTTTTATTTGTTGTGCAATATCGAAACTAACAATACGTGCAAAATCATCAAAGGAGAGTTTTCCTTCAAGGAATTGTTTTGTTACCATCTCTTTTATCTGGCGAATTTCTATTTCGTGTTTTACATGTGCAACAAGTGCATCACGTACAACATCAGATCTTCTTTTGAATTCGGATTTAGCAATTTGATCTAGTTCATTTAGGAGTCTGGAATCAACTCTCATGCTTATTTGTTCAAGAGACATATTATCACCCAATGAAATACATTGACTTACATATTTATATTCTTTTTTGCTCTGAAAAATT
>DAOUWY010000072.1 GCA_030666885.1 Methanosarcinales archaeon | reverse complement strand
TTGAATTGTTTGGTACTTGAATATGTATTTGACATGTTTATTGAAAAAGCAAAAAGCCAGGCAACTATTAAACGGGCACTGGAGTACTTCCCAGATAACTTACATGAAATTCTTCGAATAACATACACAAAAAGATGAAAGAACCAAAGGGTACTTTCATGCTAAAAATGAAGGACTGGAAAAAAAATAACTCCTCCACTGATACAAAACCCTCATACCACTCACTCCACCGCTGGTATACCGCACTCATATCCACACTCCCGTCCCAGTCCTGCAACTCATTCACCAGCAGCCAGAACATATTATTAGCCTGGCCGACCGCATCTGCTTCCACCAGTTCAGGTCTGTTCTCGCCGGCTTTGGCTATTGTCCCTTTGATATTCGCCCTCATCTTGATATTCAGCAGCACCTCGTCAATGCTTACGCCCCACTTATCAGCGATCCTGCCTATCAGTTCAGACTGTCCCATATCAAGCAGGTCAGTAGGCTCGATGCTATCAGCAGCCGCATCAAACTTCATCAGGTCATTGAAGAACGTACCTGTACCATCCCAGTTTGCATTAGTAACCTCGGAGACCTGCACCAGCCGCTTTTTTTTGCGCATACTCCCGCTGATCCTGATATTAGAGCACACCACCACTGCATCCGTGGCCCTGAATGACTGTTCGGGTACACCCAGCGCACCAACGATGCGTTCATACACGGTCTGGGTTGACGCACCGTGTATGGTACCAAGCACCGAATTGCCGGCAGTGCCCACCTGCATGGCCTCGTACAGTATCTTAGTCTCCGGTCCCCTTACCTCGCCGATGACCAGCGTGGAATTGCCCAGTCGCAGTGCCGCCCTCAGTGCAGTATCGGGCGCTATCTCTGAATCAGAACCACCAACAGCCGAGCGGGTGTTCATTCCCTGCACCTTCCAGCCAAGGCGCTGCAGATCCCGCAAGGGCAGTTCAGGTGTATCCTCGATTGTCAGGATGCGGTACTTCTGGGGCACTTCCAGCAGCATGGCTGACAGTAATGAAGTCTTGCCCGCACCCACGCCGCCTGCTATCAGGATGGATGAATCCCCGTCAACCAGAAAGCTCAGAAGTCCTGCAGCCAGCGGCGTCATTGAGCCTTCATTGATGAGTTTGGGCAGGGTCCATGGAGTCCGGGCATGTTTTCGAAATGCATAGGCCAGGCCGCCTGAACTCAGCGGATTGCCAATGCATGACACCCTGGATTTGTACTCGGCCAGGTCCATATCAAGGATAGGGTTTGCCTCCCCGAAGGGGCGGCCGCTCAATGCCCTGAAGCGTGAGATCATGGTATCCACATCATCCTGGGAGAGGTAGATGTTGCTGGAACACTCTTCCCCCTCGATGACCACATGGACAGGGTTGGAATCAACAGGCGCATTGATGTATACATCAGTGACCCTTGCATCGGACAGCACATCTTCCAGGATACCCAGTCCTGTGGTGTATTTTGCCAGGATGTCAGAGAACATTGATATCTGGTCTGCTTTTAGTTTAATACTCATGCGCTTTGCTTCATCAGAAAGCAATTGCTGGCTGCGCCGCCTGAAATATTCCCGGCTATTGGCAGGGTCTGCAAAATTCAGGTCGTCTGGGCGGTGGCGCATCAGGCGCGAGCGTACGGATTCCAATAATTCCAGTTCCTCGGGACGCAGGTTGTATTCTGATGGGATCAGGAAGTACAGGCTCTCGGGCCTGTCCGATAAGCTGTAAATTGACACCTGCATCAACCGGCCGCCACTGTGCCCGACATCATACCCTTCCAGGAAAACAGCGTTGTCAGGCGGTTCTGTATATATGCGGGATGTGGAAAAACCGGGCCTGGTATATGGTTTGATGACATGTGTGTAAAATTGATCTGCAGGAAGGCCGGTATCCATGCTTTCTTTCATACCGTCGGCACAGTTACTCATCCTGGCAAGCATACGGATATAATCACCGGTACATGCATGTCCCTGTCCCTGCTCATCGTTATGGCAGACGGCACCAGAGTCCACATGCGCTGCAAGCATAGTGTATGCCTTCACAGGGTCATGTAGTCCTGTTTCAAGTACACCGGATATGAACTCCTGTCGCTCAAAAAGGCAATTCCCGCACACGGCCGGCACTTCACTTTCGCTAAACACACTGAGGTTGTCAATGAACCCTGCCAGCAGGTATAGCAGCCTGAGATTTTCTCCTTCATAATCCCGGTCGTACAGGTGGGAGAGTACCAGTCTGTCCACCATGGGTTCTTTTATCATTATCCGGAATATGTTCTTGCGGCAGTATGGATCGTCAAGACCTGAGTTACCATCAGTACAGCCCTTGCAATCTATTACCAGAGATTTTTGGGTGTCTGAAAGACGTGTCTTATAAGTGCAAAGGCTTTTAACTGCTTTTTTCTTTGAGAATAATCTGAGCAAGGCGTTGTTATTCGAGTTTTTTGTTCCCACTGTGTTCAATTGCAAGTTCTCCATAAAATTTGGGTGGATGTAAGATATTAGCTGGCTATATTAAGTTTGCTGAATTGTGAGACAGTTACGTTACTTGTGGTTCAGCAAGTGATCGAAATGCGGCGCAAGGCTCGGGCTGGCTTGGTGAATATCTACTAATGATAGAGCCACCTGAATTAAATCCTGGATTTTAAAAAGTCAAATAATCTTCAAATGCCCATCCGGATAAGAAATATTCTCAAAATGACTGCTCTTGCAACTTTTCCTACAGCCATAAATTCACAAGAGTATCAGGTGAAATACGACGGTGTCTGGCAGATGCCTGGATTTTATCCGAAAGTTCATTGTCCACTGCATAATATATCAATTCGGATTGAATATCAACTTCGAACTCAGCAGGTCTGGTCTTATCCCAATGATCGGTAAGCTCATGTATATCCCAGAAATCCCCAATTTCGTCATAGTCCCGTGCTTTTGATATAGAACTTTTATTGTTGTTCATATTTCTTCCTTTCAGCACCAGTCATGTCTCGTCAGCAGAGACTTTTTAATTTATTCTGGATAAGTAGATCATGTCAAAAAAGAATAACCGCAAAGGACGCGGGGGATCGCAGAGGGTTGTTGTTTTTCTCTGCGTTACTCTGCGTCCCTCTGCGGTTTTTCAAATCGTCCCAGAAAACGTACATGAAATTCTTCGAATAACATGCACAAAAAGATGAAAGAACCCAAGGGTACTTTCATGCTAAATAATAAAAAGTCTCCTATTGATATTTCTAAAAAATCTCCGATGTTTTTTTATCCTTTGTGACCATATTAAAAGAGACTGTCTGAAACAAAGGAGGCAGACAATGGATATAAAAATCGCGCCCCATTTGGACGAAATAATAAGGGCGCTTGGTACAACAGGCACAACAGTAAATCAAGCTAATATTAAACAAGAACTTACAAGGCTCCTGGAGTTCAAGGTGCCGATGGAAGAGGCAAAAAGGAGCTTGCTTAAAAAATACGGGAATATCAATCTGCCATTAGTGAAAAAACTTTCCGAACTTGGCGCAGGGGAACGAAATATTGAGGTCACTGCCCGGATACTTGAGATCAATACCAAAGTCGTTGGCATCAAGGGCCAGGAGCGTACCATCTTCATGGGCACCATAGTAGACGAGACCGGGGCACGGAGTTTTACAGCATGGGATGATTTCGGGCTTAATAAAGGAAATGTGGTCAAGGTCATTAACGCCTATACCAGGATGTGGCAGGGCATGCCTGAGATTAATTTCGGTGCCAGATCGAAAGTTGAGAAATTAGACTCCAGCGCCCTGGAACCGCTCCTGTCAAAAGACCTGGAAAGCCCTGTCCGGCTGGCAGAACTGAAAGAGGGCGAACCTGCCGTTCATACTATAATAAGGATAATGGAATCCCATCAGCAGGAGATCAACACAAAGAACGGTCCCAGGACTATAGTAACAGGGATAGCAGTCGATAGCACTGCCAAACTTCCCTTCACATCATGGGTACCCTCTCCCGAACTAACAACAGGGAACACAGTAGAGATCAAAAATGCATATATCAGGTCATGGCAGGGTATTCCTAATATCAATATTGGAGAATTCACTTCGATCAGTCATCCGGATACTCCAATAAATGACAGTGATATTGCAAGAGTAATGGACCCCGTCCCGATCAGGCTTGATAAAATAACCAACAGGGATGGAGCTTTTGACGTGAGCATAGAAGGCAACATAATCTCGGTCAAACCCGGTTCAGGGCTTATTACCAGATGTCCTGAATGTAACAGGGTGATACAAAAGAACATCTGCCGCGTCCACGGTTGGGTAGAAGGAAGGAACGATATGAGGATAAAGTCCATACTGGACGACGGTACCGGGGCACTGACCGTAGTACTGGATGCAGACCTTACCACAAAGGTCACCGGCTATTCCATTGAAAAAGCCAGGGAGGTTGCTGCTGCCAACATGAACCCGTCTGCTGTTGAGGAAAATATCAGGAAAAAGCTTATGGGACTGAGCATGCGATTGAGAGGTAACATGACCAAAGGCGAATACGGTATCACACTGGTGGCATCCGATGCAGAGTTTACTGAGATAGACCATGCTGCCACCGCCGCAGACCTGGTCAAAGAGATAGAGGGTGTAGAGGGGGCAGTTCATCATTCACCCGGGCAGGGCGAGGGGGCTGGCAGTCTATGGTAGCAAGAGAAGTTGCCTGGAGGGTCTTTGCCCACGAATTCATTCATTCGGATTATTTCTTTCATGACGGGGATGAGCGCTCCCCAAATTACCTGGTCACTCCCACCGGTGCCAGGGTGAACCGGCTGTACTTTGTGGGTGTACTGACCGAAATAGATAATCTTGGTGCAGGGGAGGATATGTGGAGAGTAAGAGTATCTGACCCAACCGGTGCATTTTCAGTCTATGCAGGACAGTACCAGCCGCAAGCATCAGTATTCCTGTCAGGACTGGATGTGCCCTGTTTTGTGGCTATAACAGGGAAGGCCAGGACCTATGAACCAGAGGACGGGACCATATATACTTCGGTAAGGCCGGAAGAACTAAACACTGCAAGCGATCATATAAGGAACAGGTGGATAGTTGATACTGCCCGGCTGACCCATGAGCGCATAGGATTTGTCAGGTCTGCCATGGATTCAGGTCTTAAGGGTGATGAACTGACAGCCATGCTTGTTCAATCCGGTGCCAGTCCGGAACTTGCCGATGGTATACTCAGGGCCGTTTCTCATTATACTGACCTGGACAAATACCTTAATAATTTATCAGGTGTGATCGTTGATGCATTGAAGAACCTGGCGCCTGCTGACTACCAACAAGCCTCCGGGACTGGGATTTCTCACACCATGGAAGGGGTTGCCAGAAGCAAGCCGGTAGATGCTGTGGTGAAAGAGACACCTACCCGGTATTCTATAGAGGATATACAGCCTGAAACTGCCCAGGTGGCGGGAGATAAGATCGACAATAGAACAACCGATAGTGGGCCCGACAAACCGGAAAAAGACAAGCCTGAACCTGATGAGATAGTATATCAACTGATGGGTATAATGGATAAAGGTAACGGCGTGCTGTTCACTGAACTGGTGGATGAATCAAAACGCAGTGGTCTTACTGATGAACAGGCTGACGATGCTGTGAAGACATTGATGTCCGAAGGCAGGTGTTACGAGCCCCGGATAGGTGTACTTCGCAGAGTATGAAAGGCTAATAAGAACAAACATTTAATATTTTATCATACATCTTAAAATTCAAAAAATCTTCATAACATCCCGTATACCAGGTGAAATAATGAAATCTGTAGAGGAAATTCTTAAAATAATCAATGAAAAAGATGTCAGGTTTGTAAGGCTGCAGTTCGTGGATATACAGGGTATCGTCAAGAATGTGGCCATACCAGTGTCCCAGATCGATAAGGCGTTGGATCAGGGAATATCCTTTGATGGCTCGTCCGTTGAAGGTTTTGTAAGGATAGAAGAATCAGACATGGTCTTAAAACCGGATGTTAATACCTTCCAGATACTACCATGGAGCCATGACGGAGGTAACAGTGCCAGGATGATATGTGATGTTCATCTGCCAGACGGTGAACCTTTCGAAGGTGACCCCAGGTATGTACTCAGGCGTGCCATGGAAGAAGCGGCTTTAATGGGTTTTAAGATGAATACCGGACCAGAACTTGAATTTTTCCTGTTTGAAAAAAAGAACGGACGCCCTACGACTATTCCACATGACTCTGCAGGGTATTTTGACTTCGGGCCCGTGGATCTGGCAGAAAATATACGCAGGGAGATCGTGGTCGCCCTGGAAGGTATGGGATTCGAGATAGAAGCCTCACATCATGAGGTTGCTTCAGGCCAGCATGAGATCGACTTCAAATACGATGATGCCCTTATCACGGCTGACAATGTAGTGACCTTCAAATATGTCACAAGGACAATTGCCAATAATATGGGATTGCATGCGACATTTATGCCCAAACCACTGTTCAGTGAGAACGGCAGCGGCATGCACATCAATGTTTCCCTGTTCAAGGATGGACAGAATGCATTTTTTGACCCTGAGAGCAAATATGGCATCAGTGATACTTTGAGATACTTTATCGGCGGAATATTGAAACATATTAAAGCCATTACTGCGATCACGAATCCAGTTGTCAACTCATATAAGAGATTGGTACCAGGTTATGAAGCACCCGTATATGTTTCATGGTCAGGGGCAAACCGCAGTTCACTTATCAGGATACCTATGGCCAGGGGTCTAAGCACAAGGATAGAATTGCGCAGTCCTGACCCTTCCTGTAATCCATACCTGTCATTTGCAGTCATACTTATGGCAGGGCTGGATGGTATCAGGAATAATATCGACCCCGGTGATCCGGTAAAAGATAATATTTACCAGATGACAGCTGAACAACGCCTGGAACATAACATTGATTCACTGCCAGGGACTCTCAGGGATGCACTGAATGAACTGGAAAGTGATGAGTATTTAATTAAATCCCTGGGTCCACATGTTTTTAATAACTTCATGAGGCTGGGACGTGCCGAATGGGAATTATACAGGATACAGGTACATGACTGGGAAATCCAGCGGTATATCAATATCATGTAAATAAGGTCTTTAGTTATGAACACCTCAACTTCCGACCCCCAGGTACAGCGAAAACTTATAGAGATTTTAAGGATTATCACTGAAAGTGATGGTGCTATCGGTGCTCGCATCATTGCTGACAAAATGAGGGAAAGAGGGTACCAGATAGGGGAGAGGGGTGTAAGGTACCATCTGAGGATACTGGATGAAAGGGGGCTAACAGCAAGGGAAGGATATTCCGGGCGGGTCATTACCGAGAGCGGATTGCAGGAACTGGAAGACGGTCTCATAGGCCACAGGGTGGGATTTATTATTACTGCCATTGATGAACTGGTCTATAAGACGGACCTGGATGTGGATACAGGGGAAGGCAACGTGATAGTGAACATGGCGCTGATCGACAAGGATGATTTTGATGATGGTATTGAGATTATTGCGGCTATGAATGAAACCCCGTACTCCATAAGCCCATATATCCAGGTTATTGATGAGGACACTCTTGATTACAGGGTGCCGGAAGGAAAGGTAGGCATTACTACCGTGTGCAGCATAACAATTGATGGGATACTGGCAAAGAACGGGATACCTGTAAATACGAAATACGGAGGCCTTATACAGATTGAAAACGGGACCCCTGCCATTTTTTCAGAGATGTTGTTATACAGTGGTACAACTATCGATCCGATGAAGATATTCATAAACAGGAAAATGACCTCGGTACTGGACGTACTTGAAACAGGAAACGGTAAACTCCTTGCAAATATGAGGGAAATACCTGCTTCAGCTAAAGAGCATGCTATTGAGGTCCTTGAAAAGGCCAAAGGTATAGATATC
>DAOUWY010000089.1 GCA_030666885.1 Methanosarcinales archaeon | reverse complement strand
TTAGTATTATAGTGGGAAATTGAATTTTAGAATATTTTAGGTTTATTGTAAATATACCTGACCAAATAAAGGAGAGCATACCCCCAATGGTTATTAAAAAAGGCAAATTTACCATAGATGGTCTGGAAAATGTCCAGATAAACATAGGCAAGGTAATATCTTCTGATGAAGAAAAAGAAGAGCCAGAAGGTCCGACTCCCGCACCCGATATACATGAACTGCGGGATTGGGATATGAGGCTGCTTAAGCGGTACGAACCCGTTTATTCGCCTATTTGCGATCTGTGCTGTTACTGCACCTACGGCAAGTGTGACCTGACAGGTAACAAGGAAGGTGCTTGCGGTATCAACATGGAAGCTCACCAGGCCCGTGAGGCTATGCTCAGGACCTTAACAGGTGCATCCGCCCACGCGGGCCACGGCAGACACCTGCTAAACCATCTTATCAAGCGTTTTGGAGCAGACTATCCTATCGATGTGGGGCCCAGTAATATAAAAGCACCAGTCACCCAGACTGTATTGGGTATTAAACCGGAGACCATTGGTGATTTTGTCCCTGTACTGGACTATGTGGAAGAGCAGATAACACAACTGCTGGCTACAACCCATATTGGCCAGGAAGGGAGTGCAATAGATTTTGAATCCAAAGCCCTGCATGCAGGTATGGTGGACCATGTTGGCATGGAAGTATCTGATATTATCCAGATATCCTGCCTGGATATGCCAAAAAGCCAGGCCGATGCTCCACTGGTCGATATGGGTATGGGGTTGATTGATTCCACCAAACCAGTGCTTTTATGTATAGGACACAATGTGGCCGCTGTCACATATATTATGGACTATATGGAAGATCATGACCTGTTTGACAAGATAGAATTAGCTGCCATTTGCTGCACTGCACATGACATGACCCGGGTCAATCCCAAGGCAAAGGTAGTAGGGTCTCTGTCAAAGCAGCTTAAATACATCCGTTCAGGCATCCCTGACCTGATAATTGTGGATGAACAATGTATCAGGGCCGATATGATGCAGGAAACCAGTAAACTTCATATTCCGGTCATTGCTACCAATGATAAGGTTATGTACGGTCTGCCTGACAGGAGCAACGATGATATTGATGACATTATCAATGACCTTGCATCAGGTGAACAGCCTGGTGTCTTATTGTTCGACTATGATAAAGTCGGTGAACTGGCCCCGAAACTTGTCATGAAAATGGCGCCAATACGGAAAGAAAAAGGTTTCACTGCCCTGCCCAGTGATGATGAGTTCAGGAAACTGGCCTCAAGCTGCACCCGGTGCGGTGCATGTGTGATAGGATGTCCCCAGGGACTTGAAATTGATAAAGCAATGGAGGCCGCGGCAGGAGGCGACCTGACATTGTTCGAGGAATTGCATGATAAATGTATAGGCTGCGGACGGTGCGAATTTGAATGTCCCAAAAACATTCCTGTATTAAATGTGATAGAGAAAGCGTCCCAGAAAGTTATCCGTGAAGAGAAAGGAAAGCTCAGGACCGGCCGGGGGCAGGTAGGAGACCCTGAGATAAGGGAGGAGGGTGTCAACCTTGTGCTCGGGACCACTCCAGGTGTAGTAGCCATCATTGGCTGCCCCAACTATCCCGACGGCAGCCGCGATGTATATGAGATTGCCGAGGAGATGCTGCAGCGGAGTTATATTGTCGTTACATCAGGCTGCAGTGCCATGGATATTGGCATGTTCAAAGATGACGAGGGTAAGACCCTGTATGAGCGATACGGAGGAGGTTTCCTCAAAGGCAACCTGCTAAATACCGGTTCATGTGTTTCAAACGCCCACATATCAGCCACTACCATCAAGGTAGCTGCCATATTTGCCAGGCGTGATATTACAGGCAACTTTGAAGAGATCGCAGATTATGTGATGAACAGGATAGGAGCTGTGGGCCTGGCATGGGGTGGATTTACCCAGAAGGCACTTTCCATCGGTACAGGCTGTAACCGTCTTGGTATACCTGTGGTATTGGGACCCCACGGGGCTAAATACAGGCGGGCATATCCGGGCAAAGCTTATGATAAAGATAAATGGAACATATTGGATGCCAGGGACGGTTCATTGCATAATGTCGAACCTGCACCCGAACATCTATTGATATCAGCAGAAAATAAAGCAGAGCTCATGCCCTTGCTGGCTAAACTCTGCTTCAGGCCAGGTGATAATAACCTGGGAAGGATGATCAAGCTGACCCATTACATCGAACTGAACGAAAAGTACCTGGGCGTGATGCCAGATGACTGGCATATTTATGTGAGAAGTGAAGCTGACCTGCCCCTGGCAAAGAGGGAAGAGCTGCTTAAGATACTGGAAGAGGAACATGGATGGAAGATCGACTGGGACAGGAAGAAAATACTTGAAGGTCCTGCAAGGAAGGTTGATGTATCCTTCCAACCCACAAATGTACCAAGGTTGTGCAAGGGGGCTGGCGAATAATGGCATCTAAGGAACTGGATACCACCAGAAATGCAGTACCCTTTGACAAGGCTAATATTCCCGGACCAAAGATGGCAAAAGCAGTTAAAGCAGAGGTGGCAGGTAAGTTTATTTCAAAGGCGAAGCGTCCGCTGCTCATCGTGGGGACAGCGGCCGGTGATGATGGTGTCATTGAAATTGTCAGGACCATGGCTGGAAAAGGCATACCTGTGGCTGCTACGGGAAGTAGCTTAAAGCGGTTGAACGAGGAAGGCATTGATGCCACCTACGTCAACCTGCACGCACTGGTCTCATACCTGCAAGATTCTGACTGGAAGGGATTCGACGGCAAGGGTGGGTATGATACAACCATATTCCTCGGGCATACGTACTACTATGCCAGCCAGTTGATGTCCACGTTAAAGAATTTTACAAAAATTAAGGTGATCTCTATTGACAGGCACTATCATCCAAATGCCGGGCAATCATTCGGCAACCTTAAACCAGAGGATTTTATCCGGGCACTGGATGTGGTTGTAGCACAATTATAAATTATTACCGGCAAGAAAGATCAATATTAAAAAAAGAAGTGTGAGGATTTTATAATGGCAGATGAATTCCCGTTTGAAATATCCCCTATGTTCGAAGGGGAAAGGGTCCGTAAAGATGATATGTATGTTGAACTGGCTGGTCCGAAATCCAAAGGGTTCGAACTGGTAAATGCAGTGGAAACAGATGCGATAGAGGATGGTAAATTCACGCTTATCGGTCCCGACATCTCTGATATGGAAGAGGGGGGGCGTTATCCACTGGCTATGATATACCGCATTGCAGGAGAACTGGTGGAACCTGACCTGGAAGCCATTGTTGAAAGGCGCAACCATGATTTCCAGAATTACATCCAGGGTGTTATGCACTTGAACCAGCGGTATGATGTATGGCTCAGGATCAATAAGGATTCCATTGCGAAAGGGCTTAATTCCCTTGAACATATTGCAAAGGCCACTATGATGCTGTTCACGAATGAACTGCCATTTATAGAGAAGATCGAAGCCACATATATCACTGATATGGGAAAGGTAGAAGAGGAACTGGCAAAGGCAATGGAGAGATATGCTGCCAGGGACGAGAGGACACGCAACCTCCATGATGAAGATGTGGATACTTTCTACGGCTGCAGCCTGTGCCAGAGTTTCGCACCGACCAGTGTATGTGTGATAACTCCTGACAGGATCGCATTGTGTGGTGCGATCAACTGGTTTGACGGCAGGGCAGCAGCAAAGGTGGACCCGGAAGGCCCACAGTTCCCAATAGAGAAAGGCGAGCTACTGGACGAAATTGGCGGTGAGTACTCTGGTGTCAACGAAACCGCTGTGTCCCTGTCCGGTGGAGAATATAACAGGATCAAGATCCATAGTTTCTTTGAGTTTCCACATACCTCATGCGGATGTTTCGAGGTTGTAGGATTCTATATGCCGGAAGTTGACGGTATCGGCTGGGTCGACCGGGATTATACTGGCATGGCCCCTAACGGGCTTGCCTTCAGTACGATGGCTGGCCAGACCGGCGGCGGCAAGCAGGTTATTGGCTTTTTGGGTGTCGGGGTCAATTATTTCCGTTCACCCAAGTTCATCCAGGCGGATGGCGGCTGGAACAGGGTGGTCTGGATGCCAAAAGTTCTCAAGGATAAGGTACTGGCTGATATCCCTGCCGAGATCGTGGACAAAGTAGCTACCGAGGAGGATGCACAGGACCTGGATACCTTGAAGGAATTCCTCAAAGAGAAAGATCATCCTGTGGTAAAGAACTGGGGTGCCGATGAGGATGAAGAAGTGGATGAAGATGAAGAATCAACTGGAACTTCAACAGCTATGCCGGCATTTGGCATGCCTGACCCTGCTATGCTGCAGAACCTCCCGCCCATAACCGCTGGTGGTAGCGGTGGTATAAAAATTACACTGAAGAATGCCAAGGTCTCCATCGACAAGATCATACTCAGCAGCAAGAAATAACTTCCCAGAGGCAGCGCCTTGAAAGTTGTAGCAATTACAGGCAAGGGTGGTACGGGCAAGACTGCTGTAGCAGCCATGCTCATCCGCTGGCTGGTGAACAGGGATGCAACCATTCTGGCCATTGACGCGGACCCTGACTCAAATCTTCCGGAGGCACTTGGGGATGTGGTCGGGCAAACCCTGGCCGACCAGAGGGAGTTCCTGCTGGAGGAGCGGGATAATCTGCCACCGGATACTGATAAGGAACTGTTACTGGAGTCCAGGATATACAGTATACTTGCTGAGCAGCACGGGTATGACCTGCTTGTGATGGGCAGGCCTGAAGGTAGTGGATGTTATTGCTTTACCAACAACTTGCTGCGCAACATAATGGACAGGATCATCAGGAACTATGACCTGGTGATCATTGATACGGCAGCCGGCCTGGAACATCTGAGCCGTGGTATTATCCGGGATGTTGACGAACTTGTTGTGGTAACAGACGGTTCCAGGCGGGGGCTTGGGACTGCCGAGCGGATACGGGATCTTGAAAAGGAACTGGACCTGAAGGTACGGCATATGTTTGTGATATTCAATAAGGTGACACCAGAAAACCGTGAGCAACTTAATAAATATGCACAGGAATTAGGGCTGGAGGTTGCAGGTATGGTACCATTTGATGAGGATATTGCCAGATTCGACCTGGACGGAAAGGCACTGAGTGAGCTTTCCGAGACATCACCTGCGGTGATTGAAATGGAAAACATTATTATGAAATTGGGGATTTAAGAGAACAGATTTACAATTATTTGAAAACATGCGATGAAATAAGGTGGAATCATAATGGCAAAAAAGATCAAGTTATCTGAACTGGGCAGCCTGTTCAATGATATGGACGTGGAATCCCTGGAAGGTATAACCATTGAAGGTGACATTGAACTGGAGATGGATTCCGGTGGCGGGCTTGATCCGCAACTGGCATATATGCTGGGACATGAAGCAGCCCAAATAGCCCGGCACTTGACAAACATATCACAATTCATGCGATGAATAAGGTGGAATCACAATGGCAAAAAAGATCAAGTTATCTGAACTGGGCAGCCTGTTCAATGATATGGACGTGGAATCCCTGGAAGGTGTGACCATTGAAGGTGAAATTGAACTGGAGATGGATACCGGTGGCGGGCTTGATCCGCAACTGGCATATATGCTGGGACATGAAACGGCCCAGATATCCCGGCACTTGATAAACATATCACGATTATTAGGTTACCCTGTAGACCAGTTGTTCGGGTCAATGGCCCAGGCAGCAGTTCCAGGTGTGACCAGGCCAGGGAAATTGCTGCCATCTAAATTTGAAGTTGGTAAAATCGAAGAGTGGAAAAATCCCATACAGGAAGTAACACTGGGTGCCACATCTTCTGACGGTGGTACAAGGAAGAATACGATCACCCTGGGTGGAGAGAACGCACTGCCCTATTATTTTGACAGCCCCATGCCGCACCGCAACCACATCACTATGGATGTGTTTGATATGCCTATTGGGATGGCAAAGGCTGTGAAGGTCAATTACGAGGATGTAATTGAGAGCCCGGCAGAATGGGCCAAAAAGGTGGTAAATGATTTTGGTGCCGACATGGTGACCATCCACCTGATAAGTACAGACCCTGGTATCAAGGATACTTCTCCCAGGGAAGCTGCCGAGACCGTGGCCGATGTGTTGCAGGCCGTGGATGTACCGATCGTTATCGGCGGCAGCGGCAACCCTGAAAAGGACCCCGAAGTGCTGGAGAAGGCCGCAGAAGTGGCAGAGGGCGAGCGTGTGCTGCTGGCCAGTGCAAGCCTGAACCTTGATTATGAACGTATTGCAAAGGCTGCCACTGATTACGGGCATGTGGTGCTGTCATGGACACAGCTTGAGATAAATGCCCAGAAGGAGTTGAACCGAAAACTTATGAAGCAGTGCAATGTGAAGCGTGAGGATATTGTCATGGACCCCACAACTGCTGCACTGGGATACGGCCTGGATTATGCCTATACCAATATGGAACGCATCAGGCTGGCAGGTCTTATCGGGGACGAGGAACTGTCGTTCCCGATGAGCAGCGGTACTACCAATGCATGGGGTGCCAGGGAAGCCTGGATGGTAGGTTCCCCGCTAAAAGAAGACAGCGACTGGGGACCCAGGGAATACAGGGGTCCTATCTGGGAGATAGTGACCGGCCTGACCCTTTCACTGGCAGGCAATGACCTGTTCATGATGATGCATCCAGGTTCGGTGGCTGTGCTAAAGGAGATTACCCAGAGCCTGCACGGTTCACTTGAGAGGGATGCAGTGGATATTTCCAACTGGGTCACGGCGGAGGTGTGAAAATGAAAGTCAACAGCCCACTTGAAGTTTATAAGTTCCTGCCCCAGACAAACTGCGGTGACTGCAAAGAAGCTACCTGCATGGCCTTTGCATCACATATGATCGACCGTTCATTGAAACTGGAAGACTGCCCGCCCCTGCTTGAGGACAAGTTCAGGAAAAAGTACTTAAAGCTGGCAGAACTGCTGGCACCTGAGATAAGGGAAGTGATTGTCGGTACCGGCGAACATGCTGTGTCTGTAGGCGGGGATGATATACTGTACCGTCACCAGTTAACGTTCTTTAACCAGCCCGCACTTGCTGTGGATGTCTGGGATACTATGAGCGAGGATGAACTGACAGAACGGATCAGGTTCATTAATGAGTATAAGAAATTCTATGTTGGCAGGTTCCTGAGACTTGACATGGTTGCTATTCGCAGTACTTCCGGTGACCCTGGTAAGTTCAAACAGGCTGTCACAATTGTGGCCGGGAATACTGAACTGCCGCTTATCCTGTGCAGCCTGGACCCCAAGGTGCTTAAGGCCGGCCTGGAAGTAGTGGCTGACAGGAAACCTCTGCTGTATGCTGCCACTAAGGATAACTGGCAGGATGTGGCCGACCTGGTT
>DAOUWY010000282.1 GCA_030666885.1 Methanosarcinales archaeon | reverse complement strand
GGCTTTATTTTACCCCTGACCAGGCATTCATAATATTTATCTTCCAGGCGCCTGACCAGCAGCACCTCTAATTTACCGCCCGTATCCTTGGTCCCATAGATCCTGGCAGGTATTACCCTGCTGTTGTTCATTATCAACAGGTCACCCGGATGCAAGAGCCCTGGCAGGTCGCCAAATTTCATGTGTACTATGCCCTTTTTATCCAGTACCATCAACCTGGATGAGTCCCTGGGTTCGACCGGGTGCTGGGCGATCATCTCCTTTGGCAGCTGGTAATCAAATTCAGACAGTTTCATTGCAGTTCCCGAATAGAACATAATATGTTTTAACCTTTCTGCGTCAGGGGCTTGCAAGTTAATCTAATTGGAGGGAAGATTTTCTTATCCATCAAATGTTGCAGTATAAATAACCACCAGACAAAATTGATTTTCCCTTTTTCTATTCTGCCACAGAGCACACTTAAGAGCACGAAGTAGTTCTGAATAAGAAATGTGTAAACGATGTTATGGACCTTACCACATTACTTATTTTTTTCCAGCAAGTCTATGAATCAGTCTTTTTTAAACATGTTCGTAACAGTGGTTGCATTTGATTAGTTCAGATGTCACCATGTTGCCTCCGTATTTCTTCAATTGCTGAAATAACCCTGTTCATTTTCATACTTCGAAAAACGTGTTTGGTGTAGTTGAAATGTCAGAAAAAGTTCTCTCTGTGCCAGAGGGAAAAACAATTGTGAAAGTAGGTACATTAGTACCCAGGTTGTGGGAATCATGGAACAATATATTTTCTCCCTGTTCAGTGTCATGGTAGGATACATTCATTACTTTGACCACAGCATTATCTTCCCTGACACTTAGTACCTGGATATTATCAAAATCATCGAACATGTCATCGATTGCAGGTTCTAAGCTTCTTGTACCCAGTAAAAAGACATACACTTGTGCAATCGTATCAAGTTCATATTTAATGTTCAAGGTAGCATCCTGACCTTCAAAGGTCATTTTAATAGATTTAACCTCCAGATACCTGGGTGGCTCAGCACTGGCAGTACCCACTGTCATAAATATTGATGATAACAACAGTCCCGTTATGAGTAAGATTATTCTGTTATTCATAGATTTGCCATTAATATATATTGTTCCATATCAAATTATATATCTTTTTCTCTCGACCTTGCAGCCACTGAGATCATGTGCCTTATATAATCCTTCCCTGCAATGTTCTTGATGACCTTCTTTTCGTTAATGTCTATGATCTCCAGGCCGGTAAAAATGTTTTTTATCTCATCGGGGTTAAAATAATGGTACACTGAACCTGTACTGCGCAAAAACGTATCGGTTTCCACTTCCCTGCCTCCCATGCGCATATCCTCCCTGCCAAGTACTTCTAATACTAGGGTGCCGCCAGGTACAAGCACACGAGCGAACTCTGAGAGCACCACACTTCTTTCCTCTTCCAGCAAGTGCTGAAGGACGCCGAAGGCAACCACTGCATCGAATGTATCGTTCCTGAAGGGAAGGTGGCATACATCCGCAACAGCCAGGCCCATTTGCATATTACGGCGTAATCTCGCATTGTCCAGTTCAGTGATAGCAACTCGGGATATATCTACACCTGTGACATCGTATTCCCGCATGGCAAGAGGGATTGTGTATCTCCCCACTCCGCAGCCAGCATCCAGGATATGGGCAGGTGGTGTTACATACATGTCAAAAAAATCCAGTGAATATGGCCCCTTCCAGATACCGCGCAGGTGTTCTGTGTTCCAGGCTTTCAGGTGGCTGACCGGTCTTTGCTTCATACTTATAAAGAGATGACAACGTTTATGTATAAAAATGAGTTCTAATCTCCATGCCAATTCAAGCTCCAGAATGTAAATTGGCAAAGAGGAAAAATAATGAATACGATGATCAAAACAATAATTACACTGGCAATAGTTATGACCGGACTGGTGATTTCAGGATGTACCGATAGCGAACCTGCGACCCGGCAGCAATTCAACCACACCCTGCCTGTGGTTCCTGTTGTAGTAGATGTCACAATAGGCGAAGTACTGGCAGACCCTTATGCACATGAAACCATCCGTGTAACTGGTATCGTGAACCAGACCATCGATGTTGAAGGTTATACATACATAGAGATCACAGACAGCACTGGCAGCCTGTGGGTGGCAGGTTATCCGGCACAACTGGATAACTGCACAGAGATAACAGCCACTGGCAACCTGCAGATTGAATTTACCAGTACCCAGCTTGGAAGGACGTTCGATATTATTTTATTCGCTGATTCGGTCTCTGACGGGAACACATCTGTTTCAAACTCCCCGCATGGCAGTAGTCCTATAATAACAGGCAACATAACTAGTGACATCAATGTTACACCTGTTGATGGCGGCACAAGGATAGAAGATATCCTGTCCATGTCTGCACAACTGGATGGACAGGCTGTGAAGGTGTCTGCTGTGGTAGTGAAAAACATGGAGCTCATTGATGAATATTTCCTGACGCTTGATGACGGTACAGGACAGTTGAAGGCAAGATGTCCAAAAACATTTTCCGTATCCCAGGGGGACAACGTGGTGGTTACTGGTAGTGTAATGACAGATGTGGACCTTGGATTTGAATACTATTATAAAGTATTGCTCCAGATAACTGATGTGGAGTAGGTACGCCAGGTGTTGTATCTATCAACGTCAGTATAAAGTCAATATAAAACCAGGTGTAATGGCGGGTATAAAGTCAGGTGTGAGATGAAGGTGAAATGGTGGTAAAGTATCCTGTAGTAATGACAATAGCAGGCTCAGATTCAGGCGGCGGTGCAGGTATACAGGCTGACCTGAAGACCTTTGCAACACTGGGAGCCCACGGTACGTGTGCGATTACTTCTATCACTTCCCAGAACACTATAGGAGTTAAGGATGTACACGACCTGCCGTCGGAT
>DAOUWY010000148.1 GCA_030666885.1 Methanosarcinales archaeon | reverse complement strand
TGCAATGCTTTGGGAAATATCGTTCCTGCGCTTTGGGAGCAGACCCTGTATCTTGAAGGGTCCTATGCCTGTGGGCTTGTGGGGCCGAAAGAGCATCTTTACTGCGATGTAGTTTGTTGAGTATCCTATCAGGCACCCGATGACAGGGAAAAGGTAGGGGGTGTACTCCATGTTAGTAAATATATGCCTGAATATAATTTAATGTTGGTGTAAGTTTTACAGGGATTATTTTAGTGTACGGAATTGATGTTATCGTGAAGCCCAGGCAGAGGCTATGAACTCACATACGAATTTTGCGCCAAGAAGTGCAGTATTTCCGCTATCGAATCCGGGAGCGATCTCCACCAGGTCAAAACCAACAGACCTGGGGGCCAGGCGCCTGATAAGTGAAAGCACCTGCCTGTCAGTTAATCCGAAGGGTTCGGGAGTACCCAGTGCAGGAGCATATGCCGGATCCAGTACATCCATGTCCAGCGACAGGTACAGGTAACTTGTATCGAGGTCAAGGTGCCTGGAAAGTTCTGCAAGAACATGTGGGATGCCTTTGTCCTCTACAAAATCTGCCGGGTAGTAGGTAATACCTCTGGACCTGGCTAGTGAGTATTCATCTCTTGTGCCGCTTCGTATGCCTATGGATGTATAATTGTCTGTAATGTCTTCTATGATACGGCGGCTCACACAGGCATGGCTGTTGACCTGTCCCTCATATTCTGGCCGCAGGTCAAAGTGGGCATCCAGTACCACCACAGCCAAGTCATTGAACTGGTTCATTGATTCCCTGACACACGGCACTGTAAGGGAATGTTCACCACCCAGCATTATGGGAATCTTACCATCACTAAGGATGGCGGTTACCATGGCACCAACCGCAGACTGGGCCTGTTCTACAGTGTAGTTACCAGATATGTCTACATCTTCTGCACCATTGAAGGGTATGTCCGCATCTCCCGCATCATGGAAGGGTATGTCAGCAAGGTCGATATCGAAGTAAGGGTTGTAGGTCTCGAAGTTATACGAAGCTTCGCGTATGGCATCAGGGGCAAGCCGGCTGCCCTTCCTGAAAGAGGATGTACCGTCGAAAGGTGCACCGAAAATCACGAAGTCAGCATCAGAATAATCAGAATCGGCATCCGCAAAAAAAAAATCCCCACCCATGCGAACATTCCAAAAAAAATAAAAATACGATGCAGGCTCAGACTCTTATATCGATTTTCATCTTCCCCATGGCAACCAGGTACTGGATATCCTTTCCAACCTCGATCTTACTCTTGTACTCATCCGGTATGGTAAGTTCTATAGTGGAATAATCGCCCATGTCCATTAACTGTGCCACGTCACCGGAGATTGAGATAACCTGCCCGTTCTTCCTTTCCACAAGGGGAACGTAGATCTTCTGGGTAACAGGTGAAATGATGGAACGCTTCTGGTTGTCAAATATGCCGACAGCGTCTACCCTGGCTTTTGCACTACCGTGTTTTCCTGGTTTTGAATGTGAGAGTGATTTGATCACGCAGGGTTCATCATCGATTATAACATATCTTCCTTCTTTTAATGTACGGACTTCAGTCTGCTCTTTCATGGGATAAGTTCCTCCGGTAAATAGAAATTGCTAATATCACGAACTTAATATCGTTGGGGCTTAAATATATATCGTAAATAATATCACTGGGTGCCTCCGGATGACCGGGTGATGGGAAGTTACGTGTATATTCCTATCTCCTGTAATATGATCATAACCGTAAAATCATATCAGATCTTCAAGATCAAAAGCCAGGTACCCCATTGCTCTTAGCTTTTCCTTTCCATTGATTTGTTTCCCGATAATACCATAAATCTCATGCCGCTCGTCGTTTTGCCATTTTACCAGCGCAGCTTTGCGTTTCAGGTCAACAAGGATCTGTCCGGACCTTTTCCTGTCCACTTCCTGCCATTTACATTCAAAAAATGTAATTTCTTTTCTTTCTTCATTCAGTGCCAGTACATCGATCTTTTCGCCTTTGTGCCACCACCTGCCTATTTTCTGGAAATCCGGAATAAGGTGGTGGATTATCTCCTGCTCAACAAAAAGCTCGAACCTTTTCCCGAAAAATCCGTGCATCTCATCGTTTCTGAGTTTGAATACGTCTTTTTCAATCTCTTCTTTATACTTTGAAACAAAGTTGAACCAGAAGTCAAAGACCGGGTCTTTTATCAGGTATATGCCTCTTTTCCGGTTTCCAAAAATGGATGCCCTCCGCTCAATAAATCCCAGGCGTATCAGGTTCTCAAGGTATGGGTATATCTTGCGTGCGTCTATACCTACAAAATTGGCTATATCTGTGGGTTTTGTGTTGCCAAAGGCTATGGAATTGAGTATGGAAAAGTAGGTTTTGAGTTCCCTGAATTCCTGGGAAATTATGAAGTAAGGCTCCCTGTAGAAATAACCGAACTTGTCAAAGAACTCCTTTTCAACAAAGTTTGTAATATCTGTGTATTCCGAGGCTTTGAGGAGATATTCGGGCACTCCTCCCAATATGATGTATGTTTCAAGGGTTTCCTGGAATGGCATGCTGAGAAATTCTTTTGAATCCGAAAATGGAAGTCCTTCAAGAAGTATGTCCCTGCTGCGCCTTCCGTAAAGGGGAGATGCATGGGACAGGACCATCTCACTCATTAGACCTGGCATGGAGCCGGAAAGTATTATGTATATATTTGATGTGGATAACGCGGTATCCCAGTACTTTTGCAGGGTGCTGAGGATGCTTTTGTCACTTTTTATGAGGTATGAAAATTCATCTATGACCAGATAAAATCGCTCCGAGGGGCAGTTTCTGGTAAGATAACCGAACAGCTGGTCCCAGTCTTTTATGTCAAGGGTTCTTAGTACCTCGTCCCTGGTGAATTCTGCGATTTTCTCCTGCAGCCTGGTTATCTGGATGTGAGGGGAGGTATCTTCAGCAAGATAGAATATCCCGTTCTTGCCTGATATGAATTCAGTAATGAGCCGGGTCTTGCCTATCCGCCGCCGCCCGTAAAGTATTATCAACCGGCCATTGGTTTTGTTCCATTCGTCTTCCAGCAGGGAGAGCTCTTTTTGGCGGCCGATGAATTTACTAATCATGATTAGTACTAATGTGGATTAGTATTTAATGGTTGTGGGTGTTCTGATTGCTGTCGGGCTGGGTCTGTCAGTGTCAGGGATCATAGACTGCCGGTACTTTAATGTGGATTCCAGGCCCGAAAGTATGAGTTTCTATGAGAGGCTGGGGTTCAGGCTGTAGGTAATGAGCAGTTCTGAGGACAGGACTGCGGTGTCTAGGTCCAAGTTGTCCACGAAGGGGGCGGGCTCATCGATGAGGTTGGACAGGGTGGGGGGTATGTCTACCGAGGTGACCTTGAACTCTATGTGCGCGGCCAGAGTGTCCAGCAGGCGTCTGCCGTATTTGCCGCGGGTTAAGACTGCAATGGTAAGCATGAGGGATATGTTTGGAGGTGGGGGGTGGTGAGGGTATGGTGTGGGGAGGAGTTTTAATAAATTAAATATGTTTCAGTTGGTGCTTCAATCAGCAAGAGCGTAAATACTTTGTTCCGGCCCAAAATATGAGTCATATACGTGCTGATATACTAAATCACACTTATTTTGAAATAAATCCGGAGTATAAATTCGAGGCAGAAGATCTAAAGTCTCTTCAATAGATACAAGGACCGCAGCCCGGGATTGCTGCCTTTTACGCCAATCCAGCACAAACATCTCATCTTTAAGAGTTTCCAAAAGCTTTTGTGCAACCTTTTTAACCTGTAATTCCTCTTTCTTGCTCAAAGTCATTTCTGGCCTGGTCAATAGATCAAATATTGCGAGTTCCTCTTCGCTAAGTTTTTCAACAATTCCCCGTTTTTCTTCTGCATTTATTTCTTGTGCAAAAGCCATTAGTTTAGTGAAAAAAAACTCCACATTATGTGAGCCAGAATTATACTCATCAATCATTTCCTGGAACTTCTCCAGATAATCCATTCGACTTTTATTTAAATGAACCAATTGTGCCAATTTATTTTCAATTGAAGCTCTTAATTTTTCTGTTTCGATCCGTTTATGGCCTTTTTCAAAAGCTTCCTTTAATGCTTCAAAATTAACCTGGCTTAAATCCAGGTATTTGCTTACATCAGATTGTTCAGATGGATCTTGGATGATATATCCTTCTGTAGCAATTGACTGATCTAATAATTCCTCAACTTCACCCATAATATCTGAAATATCTGCTTTTGGTGTCAGGGAACGAATTTTTGCAGCTATTACTGTGATGAGTTTTTGGCTGGGTCCAAACTCATTTGCAGATGGGTCGGGGAGAATCGCTCTGTATATTTTAGCTACGTTCACTGCCAGTGACAGGTATTTTTTCTTCGAATCATCATTAACTAAAATTGCTTCAACAGCATTATCAAGTAATTTCACACGTTCAAAACCATCAACAGCTTGTATTTGAGCCAAGTTGATACCTCTTTTTTTACAAAATTCTATGGTTTCATTGATCGCCTGTTCCAGGTACTTAACAAGCTCACTTTTATCCATTACCGGAGTTTCACCCTCTTTGGTTTTTCCACCTGCTGCTGATCCATAGATCGCCAAAGCTTTTTCCAAGTTCCGGAATACTCCGATATAATCCACTATCAGACCATTTAATTTGTCTCCAAAGACACGGTTCGCCCTGGCAATGGTCTGCATTAATGTATGGTTGCGCATGGGTTTGTCGAGATAGATGGTGGAACAGGAGGGGACATCAAAACCGGTCATCCACATAGCACAGACAAATACAATGCGGAATGGATCATCCGGATCCTTGAATTTTTTATCCAGGTCTTCATTTACTATCCGCCTTCTATGTGGGGCAATATCTAATCCCTTTTCTTTGAAAGTTTCAATTTCATTCTGCTCCTGGGATACCACCACTGCCATGTCTGTCTCTTTCATGAATTTGATTCTTGCCAGATGTTCGTTTCTTTCACTTTCGTACGAGGGGACCGGCACCGACTCAAGTTCGTTGAGATATTTTTGCCAGTACTCCTGCACTTTATCATACATCTTTACCGCAGTGGCTTTATCTATGGAAATGACCATTGCCTTGCCAGTGGTCCCACGGCCCATGAAATGTGCAACAATATCTTCTGCGATCTTCTCAAGCCGGTCGTTTCTTGTGATTAAATGATACTCCCGGGCAAATTCCCGAGCAACTTTATTTTCCTGTTCTTCATCTAATTCTGCTTCTTCTATCAAGCATTCCAGATCTTTATTGAGGTCTTTATTGGTAAGTTGGAGTTCAGGGATGCGGTTTTCATAATACAGCGGTACTGTAGCCCCGTCCTCTACCGATTGTTTGAAATCATAGATGCTGATATAATCCCCGAATACTTCTTTTGTTTTTTCTTCACCAACGATAAGGGGTGTACCAGTAAAGGCAATAAAAGCTGCTTT
>DAOUWY010000334.1 GCA_030666885.1 Methanosarcinales archaeon | reverse complement strand
TACTGATCTTGAAATAAGGTCAGGAAAAATAAATCCGGAAAAAAGTAGTTATTTTGTTCCATCAATGTTTATTTCGTTTGCTATTGGATTTCTCGCAAGTATGCTCGGTTCAAAGAAAAAATCAAAAATACAGTTTCTTATTGCTTTACCGATAAGTTTAATTATGACTTTTATTATAATTTTTATCATATAATATAAAAACCAGTTCTATGATTCAAGTCCGGTGACGTAAGTTATTGATGAAAATCCCCAAACAATTCCTTAATTTTACTGGCGGTAATATCTGCTGCACTTTGCATGGCAGCTTAACTTAAGGCAAATGTGGATTTAATGAAATATCTAACTGTATATACTCCTTAATAAATTTTAAATATTAGTCTACCGATAGAATTAATAGCATTTCAGAATGTATGAATAAATATTCTCAATATCTATAAGGGGATAAATAAAAATGACAAGAGATTCTGTCGGAGTTATCTTCGGCAAGACAGGAACTCACGATTTCAGTTTCGCTGTACCAGATAGCACTCTGGTTAAGCGTACCGATTACGTAAAGGTCTGGCATGAAAGTGATGGCTGGACACTGGCGCAGGTCATGTCAATGACCCGCAGCAGTGATGATTTTAAGCTGGACCAGGCCGCCGATGCTGCCAGAGGCGCAATGATGGAGAGCCCGGACAGTAAACTGGTGGCTGAGGCCATGGTGATCGGGGGACGTGACCAGACCGGATTGTTGAGGTCACCTAGGACCCCGTTCTCACCCGGTGATAAAGTGTTTATAGCAGACCATGACCTGATACGTAACACCCTGGGCCTGTCCCATGGTGAGGTGAATATGGGGCTGCTGGAAGGCCATGATATCAAAGTATCTCTTGAAATGAACAGCCTTATCCAGAAACACTGTAGTATCCTCGCCAAGACCGGTAGTGGTAAATCATATACAGCAGGTGTCATCCTGGAAGAGATACTGGAACGGGATATTCCACTGCTTATCATCGACCCTCACGGTGAATACAGTTCACTGAAAGAACCGGGCACTAATGACGCCAGGGACCTGTATAATAAATTCGGCATATCTCCCAGGGGGTACGGGTCACAGGTTACAGTGTATACGCCTGCAAATAAAGTACTGAACAAAGATGCTGACGAGGTGTTTCGGCTGGATGGCATGAACCTGAGTGCAAAGGACCTGATGCAGATACTTCCGGATGAGAAGTCCAATAACCAGCAAGGACTGCTGTACGAGGCTATTTCCACGATCAAAGCAGAAAAGGAGTACTATGCCCTGGATGATATCATATTCGAGGTTGGGAACAACAAGAGTAAACTTAAATGGAACGTTATTTCATCCCTGGAATCCCTGCGTGAGGCTGATATCCTTTCTGACCACCCTACTACTATCGAAGAGCTGTTCACCCCAGGACGGGCATCTATCATTGATATGAAGGGGGTATCTCCCCAGCTTCAGGGTATGATAGTTGCAAAGCTGTGCAGCGATCTGTTCGAGGCCAGGAAGATGGGAAAGGTCCCGCCTGGTATGCTGGTGATAGAAGAGGCACATAATTTCTGTCCTGAAAGGGGTTTTGATAAGACTGTAAGTACTGAGATCCTGCGTACGATCGCTTCGGAAGGACGCAAGTTCGGGCTGGGCCTGATGGTTATCAGCCAGCGGCCCGCACGTATCGATAAGAATGTGCTAAGCCAGTGCAATACCCAGATCATCATGAAGGTGACGAATCCAAATGACCTGAAGGCTATCAGCAAGGGGCTGGAAGGTATTAGCAGCGAGGTGGAGGAGGAACTTAAGAGATTGCCGCCGGGGGTGGCCATGCTGGTGTCGAACGATATCGAGCGCCCGGTACTGGTGGATATCAGGGTGCGCAAGAGCAAACATGGCGGGGAGTCTGTGACTATATCAAGATCGGCCGCCGCCCGTCATCGAGCACCGGCAAAGCCATCCGGGACTACGCCGGAACTGGCGCCGGGGTCGGCTCCACATAAGGAAACCCCTGCCCGGAAACGTGAAAGCGGCGGGTTGTTCAAAAAGGTTTTCGGGTCAGGGAAATGAAAACAGGAATTACCTCCGTCGGTCGGGGCAACCTGGGTACTTGGGTACAGGTGCCAGATACGTCAGCAATTCCCGTTTTATCTCCCACCGCATTTTTTAAATCGTAGTTATTGAATTTTTAGTCCTGCATTAGGCATGCAGAAAGTTT
>DAOUWY010000182.1 GCA_030666885.1 Methanosarcinales archaeon | reverse complement strand
GGATGGCAATCACTATTTGAAACATTATTCAAACACAGGACATTCCATGAATTGGTGACAAAGGAAAAATTCGTGATAATCATCGACGAGTTTCCTTTCCTGATATACAATAACAGGTCCATACCATCAATTTTCCAGAAGATGTGGGAACTCAACCTGAAACACGAGAACGTGATGCTTATATTATCCGGATCGGCCGTAAGTGTCATGGAGTCCGAAGTCCTGGGATACAAAAGTCCGCTGTACGGGAGGAGAACAGGACAGTGGCAGGTTGCGCCCCTGGACTTTATCCACCTGAAGGATTTCTTGGCGTATGCTACTGAAGACCTGGTCAGGACATGGTTCGTTAGTGGTGGAATCCCGGAATACCTGCTGAAATTCGATACAAACCAGACCTTCTGGGACAATGTGCAAAACAACGTGATCACAAAAGGCACTTATCTTTCACAGGAAGCCGAATTCCTCTTAAATGAAGAGTTCAGGGAGCCAAAGAATTACAAGCGTATTTTCAAAGCCATAGCACTGGGGTACAACACCCTTGGGGAGATATGCAACTATACTGGTCTTGATAAAAGCATGGTATCCAAATACCTGGGTGTGCTGCGAAGGCTGCACATTTTGCAGGAGGAAATTCCTGTGACTGCGTCTTCAAAATTCAAAAAGCGGCTCTATTCCATCTCAGAGCCGTATTTCAACTTTTGGTTCAGGTACATCTACCCGAACAGGATCGATCTGGAGGCCAACAGGAACGAAGAGGTCCTGGGATTGATTAAGCAGGATTTTCCATTATACTGCGGGCAGATGTTTGAAATGCTGGTTAAGGAACTGATAATGCAAAAACACATTCTCGATGAGTTTTCGTTCTCAAGGATCGGCAGGTGGTGGCACAAGGATAAGGAAATTGACATCGTGGGGATGAATGAGGGAAGAGGTGAGATTGTGTTTGTGGAGTGTAAATGGAAGGATGTGAGCAAGGGGGGTGCAGAAAATATCCTTTCGGACCTGATGGAAAAATCAACCTTTGTGCGCTGGAATAATAATGCACGTAAGGAGTATTTTGGGATTGTTGCTAAAAAGGTAGAAGGAAAAGAGGAATTAAGGCAACGCGGGTATCTTGTGCTTGACCTGGATGATTTTAACTGAAGTTTATCCGGGCACCTGCGGGCAGTTTCGTGTTATTGCCAATTATTTTACAGCTTTCAATATCCCTGCATATAATTCTGTTGAACACCGCCAGCCCCTGTGTAGCATTTCATCCAGGCCGTTAGGTGTTTCTTCTTTTGTCAGCAGCCCCATTTTCATCATCCTGAGAAGCAGATATATCGTTCCATGATGTTCTATTCTTTCTATCTCTGCCATTCCCCTGGCTTCTTCATCATCCATCAGGGCAATACCATCTAACTCTAAGGCCAGGGCAAGCACTTCAGCATCACCTCTATGGATTCTGGGATTTTCTTTGAGGTGAGTTGTGTATCGGTCATCAGCAGGAGTCTTAATTTTGAGTATTCCGGCATCGAGCAGGTTTTCTATGAGAAATACCTCTGGATTGCCGCTCTTTTTCCCTTCTACCACGACCACTTGATAGACTGATTCCGGGGTTTACTTCTCTTCTGGAAAATGCGTTATTTTTTCAAGTACGTTTATTTTCCCGAGATAAATCAAGGGTGTGGCATCAAAAATGAGCGGTTTCATTCTAACGCCTTTTGGATGTCATCAGCAAGGTATTTTTCAGACTTGATCCAGACCACACCTTTTTCCCTGACAATATCAACAAGGTCCCATACTGAGATTCCTGACATTTGTGCAGCCTTTAAAAAAGTTACTTTTCCTTCTGAGAGCAGCTTGAGTGCACGTTCTTCCTTCCAGTGGTGCAATCCTTCTGAGAGCAGTTTTCTTATTGATGCTGATTTTTCAAGGGATTCTTCTTTCATAAAGGTTTCAAGTTCTTGAAAAATGTCTTCGGGGATTCTTGCTGAGATGCTTATTTCGGTCATGTATGGTATGTATGCATTGTATACTTAATATATTTTTTAGAGACAATTGATTTGAAGTTCACTAACCTTCTAATGAATTGGAAGGCATTGGAAAAAACTAATGAATTTCCAATTAAACTGGATTTTTCTATTGTTTTGACTTTGGGATAGAATTGATAATCTTAAAGTGAGTTTAATATCCAAATAATAACAAGTATCCAGAATATCAATCCAATCAATATGGTTGTTTCAGTTAATAGTGTAAGTTTTGAAAATTTATTAGTTCTAATATAATCCCATCGTGGCTTTTTTCTTCCAAAAGTAAGAATATATACAATGATTTCTCCTGTATTGAAACAAATAACTGCGATTATTAAATCAAAAATTGATTCAAATATAATTTCAAATATTTCATCAAGTATCATATATAATAATTCCCAAATAAAACCAATTAAAGTAGAATAATTTGTGATCTTAAAGAATTAATTAGCTTGCATCCAACTGATTGATTTCAAATCCTATTATGCTTAAATTCTTTTTATTCTATAAATACATCTCCACATTTTTACGGATAATCTGTAAAATTATTCATTTAAATTTTGTACTCAAATGAGATTCTCGGAATTATCCAGCACTTCTAACAAGTTACGGTATTCCCCTGACAAATGTCCAATGCCTGTATATAGCATTTTTTAAGGATTACCTCTGTTATGCCCATATGAATTATGTGCTGAGATACACTTCACAACCACGTCACAGCCATTGCCCACAGAGTAGTGGTAACAAATTTACAATACCATAGTCCTTCACCAACCGTTCCCCCAGAACCTCCACCCCCATACACAGCACCACAAAAGACTAAATATTTCTACCTCAAATACCATAACCCATTACATTAACTACAAGGAGAGGAACAATTTGGAGAAAACCATCACATATTTCGAAAAGCCCGGTGAAAAAAACACCCCCGCCCTCGTCGAAGCTGTCAAGACCCGCGCCCTTGAACTGGGCATTAAGGAAGTTGTGGTTACCAGCACCACAGGCAAAACAGGAGTGGCCATGGCAGAGGCCCTGAAAGATACTGATATCAAAATAATCGTGGTCACCCACCAGTACGGAACCACTGAAGAAGGAAAATGGGATATGGAAAGCCAGTACGTGTCCCGGTTGAACGAAATGGGTGTGGAGATCGTATCCCAGTCACACATGTTCTCAGGTGTAGAGAAGTCACTGTCCAGAGACACAGGCGGGATAAGCCGGATAGAGATTGTAGCTGATGTACTACGCAAGCTCTTTGGTAAAGGTTTCAAGGTAGCTGTTGAAGTGGTACTAATGGCAGCGGATTCCGGCGCCCTTACAATGGAAAATGAGGTCATTGCAATAGGCGGGACAGCCTACGGCGCAGATGTGGCCTGTGTTATCAAACCCGCACATTCCAATAACTTCTACGGCCTCCAGATAAAGGAGATTGTCTGCATGCCAAGAGAAAAATAAGGTTTATGTGCTGAAATTTGCAAATATTATAATCAAGAACATAATATTCATTACATATCATATGACCACTTTGCGCTCTTTGCGTACATTGCGGTGATAAATAATTGTAATGGGAAGACATTGTTTTCAAACATATTGCCACCGCAAAGAGCGCAAAGTTCGCGAAGAGTAAGTTCAATTTATTTGGTTTTTAGCTATAACATCAAACCCCTTAAATGCAGAAGAAACAATAATATAATTAAATTATCTTTACCGAGGTGTCAATAAACATATGAAAAAATGGAAAACAGACTGGGGACTGCAAAGCAGGATGTTCCTCACAATGTTTTTGCTTGCAGTAGTGTACCTGTTCTTCCTGGCAGTTCTATTCTCCCAGGGTGCAGGTATGAGTGTCATGCTAATCTTCATTGGAGGATTCATGTTCCTCCAGTATTTCATGTCAGATAAGCTGGTTCTGTGGAGTATGGGCGCCAAGATCGTATCTGAAAGTGAACAACCAAAACTTCATGAAACGATCACAAAGTTGTGTATGATAGCAGATCTGCCAAAACCAAAAGTGGCTGTTGTTAACAGCTCTATGCCAAATGCTTTTGCAACAGGCCGGAGCCCTAAAAAGTCCGTAGTTGCCGTAACAACCGGTATAATGAATACATTGAACCAGGGCGAACTGGAAGCAGTGCTCGCCCATGAACTCAGCCATGTAAAGAACCGGGATGTAATGATAATGACCATTGCCGGATTTCTCTCAACAGTGGCTTTCTTTCTTGTGCGGTATCTATTGTTCTTCGGAGGAGGGCAAAGAAGTAGAGAGTCGGGCGGAATTATGGCAGCATGGCTGGTATCCATTCTGGTGTGGGTCATAAGTCTCATACTTATCAGGACACTTTCCAGATACCGTGAATTCTCGGCAGACAGGGGAGCGGCCCTGATCACTGGTGCACCCTCGAACCTGGCTTCTGCCCTAATGAAGATCAGCGGCATCATGCCCAGAATACCAAAAGACGACCTGAGAAAGGTGGAAGGCATGAATGCCTTCTTCATCATCCCTGCATTATCGGGTTCGTCAGTCATGCAACTGTTCTCAACCCATCCGTCTGTTGAGAAACGTATTGCTGCACTTGAAAAATTAGAAACAGAGCTGGAATTTTAATGGGATTCCTGGATACTATACTGGGGAAGAGTAAACTTCCAAAAGCTAAGGTAGATAAACTCTTTGC
>DAOUWY010000025.1 GCA_030666885.1 Methanosarcinales archaeon | reverse complement strand
TCTTTGAAGTGATTTTGAGTGTTTATGAAACATCAAAGAAAAGAGGACAGAGATTTATGGGAATGATAAAGAAAAGGTTTGAGCAGTCTTCGGAAAGCGAAATTCAAAACGTTAATGCTTCCTAAAGGTGAGTAGTTACAATCTATGTTGTGCGTAGCTGGGTGCCTATTATCCTGTCAAGCATCCGTATGAACTCGGATTTTGCTTCTTTCGGGATGGTGGCCCCTGCGGCAATATCATGTCCGCCTCCCATTCCATTTACTGACCCGGCAGCACTGCTCATGGCCGCAGAAAGGTTCAGCCCCCTGTGCACAAGGTCATAGTTTCCCCTGCCGGAAACCTTCACACCATCTTCGGTATCTGCAAATGCGATTATGGGCAGTTTCCTGTTACCAACGACACTTACACTCATTCCTGCCACTATACCAACAATCGTATCCTTGATCTTATGACCTGCATCAAAATACTGCAGGTTTTCAAGCGTTGTCACGCCCGTCTCCCTCACCAGGTTGATCCCTTCGACCAGATTGCGTCTATGCTCTTTCAAGAGCTGCAAGGCATTCTCGTATTCTTTATCCCTGTCCCCCTGGCATACGGCAAGGCCGGTTATGGCCCGGTCATACCTGGCCGTTGCATTGAGCAGTGTCGAGTATTCGGAAGCATCCCTTGTTTCGGTACCTTCCCGCTCACGTAAAAGGGTATATACCTCCCCTACCAGCCTTTCGATCTTATTTAAAGCAATTCCCGCACTCATACAGTACTGCATCAGACCGGATATCACTCTCTGCTTTTCATCCTGTTCCAGGTCTATCCACTTCAACCATTTCTCGCCCTGGAAACGCAATCCCGTATCCTTCAAAAATTTGATACATGCTTCCTCATTCCCTGACAGGCCGGGTAGATATGGGTCTGAAGAATATTGCAGCATCTTGAAAACAGGCCGGGTCTGTTTTCCAAACATTGTCAGATCCCTTTGGCAGTGTATGACCCCATTTTCCATGCCAAGCCTCACTATCTGTCGGTTAATTCCTACCAGCTTGCCCTGCCTGACATGCTGCAGGTCCCCTACCGCACCTACCACAGCCAGGTCGGCCAGGTCGTCATTACGGCCCATAGCCCGTGCCAGTAAAAACGTCACTCCTGAACCGCTGATCTCGTATGCACCATTGATATTGAACACATGCGGGTTAAGATGGAAAAGACTGTCGCCTGAAGGTATATGGTGGTCAGAGACCACAGCATTGAGACCCAGGCCGTTGATCTGTTCAAGCATACCACTGCCCAGGTCAGTAAATACTGTGATGGAAGGGTTAGTATCAGCAATCCGCCTGAGGATAGATTCATCAAGCTGGCGCACAAAATCCACTGTATAGTCCTTACCAGAGCGCTCAAGGGCAGTGCAAATAATGGCAGCAGATGTCAATCCGTCAGCATCGATGTGTGATACTACATGGATGTCATTCTCTTTTAATATGGCAGCAGCACACTGCTGGGCTCGTGTTTCCAATCGATGCATACTTTACAGTTCGTTAGTGGAAGATATTTTCATGTCTGCCGGTACCTTGGTAACATTCCCTATCTTGGCACCGATGATCTCCCTGACATCCTTTTCAGCAGCAATATCTACCAGGCGTTGTGTCACTACACCATCAAAAATCACGCTTTTAACCTTGCTGTCCACGTCTTTCATAGAGTTTGCCAGGTCCCTGACCATGACTTCCTTGATCACAGCCTTATTCTCATCCAGGAACCGACCGCTCAGGGTACCGTTTAGTTCATTCATTTGTTCCTTAAACTCACCTGAAACTGTAGATTGGGGCTTGACTGGTCTTCGACGCTGCCGTTCCACACCACGTGACTTTACAGCAGGTTTGACTATCCTTGGCCTGATATCCCTGCGTTCTTCCCTGCGCTTCGGATGGGATGAAGTCCTGGCCTTACGTCCCCCGATCTGGTACAGATCCATGGCCTGTTCCACAGGTATCTTCTGGCGCAGGGATTTGATGATCTCTCTCTGGACCAGTTCTTCCACGCCTTTTCCATCCGGGGCTCTTGCTATGAAGTCAATTTCAGCAACCTGGAGCAGTTCCTTGATGATCAGTTCACCGCCCCGGTCACCATCCGTGAATGCAGTGACCTTCTTATTCTTGCATATGTCAACGACTGCCTGTGGCACATTCGTACCACCCACTGCAACTGAATTCTTAATACCGTATCGCAGCAGGTTCAGCACATCAGCCCGTCCTTCTACCACAATAATGGCATCCGAATCCATAACATTCGGACCACAGGGGATATTGTCTTTACCTAAAAAGACCATTTCCTTGACCCTTACCGCCTGTTTCACCTCATCAGTGATCTCCTGGCTTTCAGGGATATTCTCGTCGAACATCTCTGTGAGGATGTGCTTGGCCCTGCTTACTATATGTTGTCGTTTTGATGCACGTATATCCTCAATCTTTGTTATATCTATATTTGCAATACAAGGCCCGATCCTATCGATAGTTTCCAGGGAAGCCGCCAGGACGGCAGTCTCGGTCTTATCAAGACTTGAGGGGATATCAATAGTACCATTTGATTTACCGCCTGTTGATTTTATATTTACCTCGATCCTGCCGATCCGTCCGGTTTTCTGGAGTTCCCTCAGGTCAAGGTCATTGCCTAATAGTCCTTCTGTCTGCCCGAATATTGCACCAACAACATCAGGCCGTTCCACTATTCCGTCTGCTTTTATTTTGGAATGGATTATATATTTGGTAGTGTCTGTATCTTGCATAACGTATACCTCCAAGTATGTGTAAGAAGTAGCTAGGAAAAATCTAATCCGGTCAAGACATGGATCGATAATAAATTATTTAGAAATATCTATAATTAAATAATTTCACCAATACTTATACCCGTACACCTCCACTATCTGGAAATCCCGGTATGAATCATTTATCAGTTACATATTATTCTTGATACTTCGATTTTATTATCATTATATGCAAGGACTCTGAAAACTTATTTATTATTGCCTGTCAGTCCCCTTCTTCTCCCGGATACCCGATACTCATCAGGGCACCCGATTGCGTCCATGTAGTTAATTATTGGAATGTCGAAATTTCTATCTACTTAATTATCACAGATTTTCTATATTATAATCATATATTATTGTATATTTATAGTAATATATATAACACAATATGTTGTATATAGTAACATTTCTTATATTATCACACACCCATAGTATTACATATTATCTAATAAATGTTATAAATTAATATTTATCTATATTATCGTACATTTATTGTATTATATTATTGCCATATATTACTTATTAATGTTGTCATATATTTGAGTATATCATATATTCCGTAATGAATGAAACACATTGCATCAATTAATCAGATCAATGTGATTTCCATGCCTCTCTCTTTGTGGAAAATACATAATAAACTTATGGTATGTAAATTGAGAATATCACGTAAATTCATATACAATTAAAAGTGCTTCAAATCAGATGCCAGATTTGAAATGTGGGTGTCCAGGCTCTCAATATCCTTTATCCTTTTTTTTACGAGGTTTTTGATCTTCCTGCGAATATCCATATTCACAGCCGTACCGGTGCTTCTCAGGTAACCTTCCATAAGGGCAGCCAGTTTATCACCATTTTCATCCCAATCGGTGAGTACGATCACGTTATTGTATTCCCTGGCTACTTCCTCACAAAA
The DNA here is from genome assembly GCA_030666885.1 of Methanosarcinales archaeon. Lineage (GTDB taxonomy): Archaea > Halobacteriota > Methanosarcinia > Methanosarcinales > Methanocomedenaceae > Methanocomedens_A. The sequence continues at coordinate 9,893 of DAOUWY010000025.1, read as the reverse complement.
CACAAGAATTGACTTTTTTGTACCCAACATGATGGCACCGGTAATTCCCAAAGCTCTCAGGGCCTTCCTGTCCCTTTTTCCTTCGACAATGATGAGGGCTCCCTTACCAGACATCTGTTGAAGTTCAAGGATCAGTTCTTCCAGTTTTTCAAGCCTTTCAGGATCATTCAAAAAAGCCACCACAAAACATGACGTCTCGAATTGTTTTAAACTTTATCAATCAAAGATTCCATCAGGTTATTGACCTGTTCCGGATTCATTCCCCTGATGCAGACGGTTTTTTTATGAGCGGTATGTCCCGAAATAAGGGTAACATCATTTTCTTTAATCCCCAGTATACCTGAAAGTTCCCTTATCAACTGCTGGTTTGCCTTACCTTTCTGCGCTTCCCTGGAAAGCCTGACCTCGATACGTTTTCTCCATGGATTGTAACCACTGGGAATTTTCACGGTCTTAGTACCTGGTGTAACTTCAATATCGATGAGTACTCCATCGTCCCCCTGTCTTACAGCATCTTTTACAGACATGATCCATTTACGGCTATATTTCGGATGAACGTTTATTTCTTTCACGAAATATGACCAAATTTACCAGCGGCTCACCTTTTTCATCCATCATTGAAGTAAGAGTGACCTCAACCGGGAATGTCGTCCCGTCTTTCTTCCTTCCAAGGACCAGGCCGTTCCAGTAACCATATTTTTTCATTGCAGGGATTACATTTTCAGTAAAGTTGGATATATCTTCCTCTGAATAGAATATGCTTGCATGCTGTCCGATCAATTCCATTCTTTTATATCCGAACATTTTTGCTCCCGCTTCATTAATGAATGTGATATTATGGTCAGCATCCGAGATATCAATACCATCTGAGGTAAGATTGAGGGCTTTATTGAATATCAATATGTTCTGTTCTGCTTTTAACCGCCTGTCAATATCCCTGGCAATACCATGAACTGCTACTGGTGTACCGTCTTCCATTATCGGCCGTATATTGAATTCAATGAATAATCTGGTCCCATTAGTCCTTATCACTTCCAGTATAACCGGAAATCGTATCTCTTTACCTTGAGTTATAAGGCTCATTATGTATTTTACAACTTCCTGGCTTTCTGCTGTAAGGAAATCCCTCATATTTGATCGCAGGATGTCTTTTTTATCTAAAAATAAAATATCCAGTCCGGCCTTGTTTATAGAAAGCATATTGCATTCCATGTCATGGGTATAAATCATATCCGCCGCATTATCAAAAAGGTCATGATAGACTTCATGGGATTTGTGTAACTGTTCTATTGTATTGGCTTGCTTAATGGAATTACCCAGTTGCCTGCCAATAATTGAAAATAATCTTTTTTCTGTTTCTGTGAATTCATGTATACCCGGATAACTTATCATTAATATTCCATTGATGGAATTCTCATTGATCAGGGGAATACCTGCAAATGAATGGATTCCTTTATTTATTGCCAACTTTTTTTTTCCGGTGTCTGCGTAAGGAACAGGGTCAGGCACATCCGGGATTTCCACTACCTTCCCTTCATCCATTACAGGTAGCAGGTTCTTCCATTCCCTGGTAATTTCACTATGTTTTTGTAAAAATTCTCCAGAAATATTTGAATGTACTGTCAATATGTAGTTACCGGTCTCTCTATTTAGAATGTATATACCACCGGACTCCATTCCAGTGATTTCCAGGACTTTATCGAGCAATTCCGAAAGGGTTTTTTCAAAGGGCTTTTTCCTGGAAATAATTGAAGAAATCTGGTTAAACAATTCCAGTATTTCAAATGCATTGCTTTTCTCCGGATCAAGGAAATTGCCAGGCTGGTATTTTTCAAAAAACCCATGGATCGAGACTAGTTTTCCTCCATCGTCGTGGATTGGAAATAATGTATGTGAAAAGGTAATTCCTTCCTGACCCGTAAGGTTGTACTCGATTTTTGAAGAGGTGTCTTCATTTATTACAGATTGGAAATTCTCCTTTACTTTATCCCTGTCCTTACTATGGACCCATTGTAAAGTTGAAAAATCTATCGTGTCCAGGCATTCATCAGGTCGTTCATTAAAAATATTTTCACACGATTTATCAATATACATCAGTTTACCGTTTTTATCTAAAAGAAAATGAGTGCATTTTGAAATGTTGGGTATGCCATGTCTACCTATGTTCATTGATGTCCATGCCTGGTTGGTAGATGACATATATAATATGTTCTATTATTGCCTATTTAACAATAACGCATGACAGTGTAAAGTATTCACAAAAACCTACATCAATCATCAACTCCAACCAACACAACAATGACCACCCCCCCTACACCCCCGGACATAGAACAAAACACAGGCATAACAGTATACGCAACCACCTCACCCGGCACTGGTGGAACCATAAGACAGGTCCCCGAAGATTTCATAGTAGAAGAAATCTCCAACAGGGAAGAACAAAACACAGGCAAGTACCTTATCTGCACCCTCACTAAAAAGAACTGGGACACCCACCATCTGGTAAGGGATATCTCCAGAATACTCCACATCAGCCAGCAGCGCATAGGCTGGGCAGGCACAAAGGACAAGCAGGCCCTGACCACCCAGAAGATCAGCATATATGACATGGACCCACCTGAACTTGAACGTATCAGGTTGAGGGATGTTACCCTTACTGCCGTGGGCCGTTCTAATAAAAAAGTGAGCCTGGGCGACCTGTGGGGAAACCGGTTCAGGATCATAGTGCGCCGGATAGCGCTGCCGGTAGACGAGGTGGATGCTATGGTGGGCCTCACCACGGCCCGGATAAAAGCCATATACGGCGTGCCAAACTTTTTCGGCATCCAGCGATTTGGCATCCAGCGCCCCATAACCCACATTGTGGGCCGCAAACTTATAGAAGGTGACATTGGAGGGGCAGCCCTTCTGTACATAGCCCGCCCATATCCAGGTGAGTCAGAAAAAGCCAGGCAGGCCCGGCAGTATGTGCTGGATACACTTGACTTTAAGGGAGGGCTTGGTAAGTTCCCCCTGCACCTCAGGTATGAGCGCGCAATGATGAGCCGGCTGGTAGAAAAACCAGGCGACTATGCAGGTGCTTTCATTGCGCTGTCTCCCAATCTAAGGAAAATGTTCGTGCATGCATACCAGTCATACCTGTTCAATCTCATACTCAGCCGTCGTCTGGAAAGAGGCCTGCCCATCAATAAGGCGCTACCAGGGGATATCGTCTGTTTCAGGAATGCGGCCGGGCTCCCTGACCCTACCAGGACACAGAATGTAGATGAGGATACACTGGATGGCATCAATAACCTGCTGAAAAGAGGTCGTGCGTTTGTTACCGGACCTATTATTGGGTATGAAACGCCGATGTCAGGAGGACTGTCCCATGAGATTGAGCAGGCAGTGATAGAAGAAGAACAGGTGGATATTGAAGGATTCAGGATACCCGCATTGTCCGGACTTGCCAGTAAAGGACTGCGCCGTGAGATAGTCATTCCGGTAAACCCGGAATGTAAAGTGACTGAAGACAGATTGAACCCGGGATTTACGGCAGTGGAACTGGAATTTGACCTGCCGAGGGGAGCATATGCCACAACAGTGCTGCGTGAATATATGAAAAGCGACCCGGCTATAAACCAATTCCAAAAGGGATAATAACGGGTAATAAATATATATGGTGTGAAAGCTTTATAAATAGAAAGGAAATTTTCAAAATCATTACATACATTACTATTGTAACATTACGATACTATTGTAACATTAGTAAATAAAAAATATACTATGACTCAAATGATGGTTAAACAAAAATAATATTTACAATTATTTACAACTTACTTATGGAGAAACAAATATGGATGGCTATTTTCTGGGTTTAGATAAATTAGATGAAAATATCAAGGGTATCAGGGCCGGTTCAAATATCATGCTGTTGGGGCCGCCAATGAGCGGAAAAGAGACCATCATAAATAAAATTGTTTTTAATGGATTAAAGGATAGGGAAGCAGCCGTAATAGTGACTACCCGTGAACCGGGGGAAAGCGTGCTACAATGGTTTGAATACAATAATCTGGAAATACCTTTAGAACACATTGGCATTGTGGATTGTGTCACCAAGACCCTGGGTGTGCCCACAGCCGATACTTTTAACATCAAGAGGGCATCCAGTCCGGTCGACCTGACAGGTATCGGGGTTAAGATCAGTCAGTTCCTTGAGGAATTCTGGATGAAAAAGAATATCCGCAAGACCAGGTTGTGTATCAATTCACTTTCTACTATGCTGATGTACTCCAACATCCAGACCGTGTTTAGGTTCCTGCATGTATTTACAGGAAGGGTAAAGGCTGCTGGAGCAATTGGAATTTACCTGGTTGAGGATGGTATGCACGACGACCAGGCCATTGCCACTTTGAAGCAGCTTTTTGATGGTGTTATTGAAGTGAAACAGGAGAATGATGACCACTTTATCCGGATTGTGGGAATGGGGAAAAAACCGTCACCCTGGTACAAATATTCTATTGATGGAGCTGACCTGGTCTTAATTGGCGGTGATTAGGTTGGTGGAAACAGGTATACCCGGACCGGATGAATTTCCGGGAGATGGTATTCCGGAAAGTGTGATCGTGGAATCAGAATATGGAAAGTTATTTTTATTGTGGTTTGGATGAAAATGGATATATTTAATCTAAAACGTGATGCAGCCCACTTAACACCTTTATTGAACATAGGAAAAAACGGTGTTAGTGATTCGCTGATCGAGGAACTGCTCAGGCAGCTGAAACGGAATAAACTGGTAAAGGTAAAGATATTAAAATCGGCACTGGAAGATCTGGACCGCAAAGCCATTGCCAGGGAAATCGCAAAGCGTACCGGATCACAGCTTGTCGAAATTAGAGGAAGTAGTGCAGTATTATATCGCAAATAGAACTATATCGCAAATAGAACTGAAGGCTATCCGGAAATGCGGTGGGAAGGGTTCTTCAGCACCGGTCTAATGCCAGCTAATTGAATTTAAAAAAAAAGGAAAGGTGAGACCCAGGGGTCTCACTTGACTATATCGTGCAGATTAAATTTATGGGGTCCCAGGTTACCACCGAAATTACCGGCAGTTATCTTCTTCATGCCTGGTATCTGTACCGCAGCTTTAATGCCTGCAAGCATTGCCTCTGAGATTACTTTCGCATCCAGTCCGTTGATGACGATCTCGTAGATGCCGTTCACATCAGCAGGTACATTGCTGCCTTCTACTTTATCCTTGACACTGGGCGAGAACTTCTCATTTGAAGTGGCCTTCATGAAAGAGTAATTATTTGCACCGACCTTTGAACCGCTGGCAACAATGCCGCCAGGGAAGGGTGTAATTACGCCTTCAACTTCAGCGATAGCATCTACTGCCACTTCGGCTGCGGCCAGGGCAGCCATCTGGTTCTCTGCCAGCATAAAGAAATTACCACCGGCAATGCCCTCCACGGCACCGATACTGTGCTCTGTGATAAAATCACCTTCCATCATCGGAATGGCATATGATTTCCTGCCACCCACATCAAGTTCGGACTCTATCCCGTCGCCGAAGAATTTGAGCTTAAAGCCTGTATCAAATTGCTTCTCGGCATCTGGCAGCCCATTGAACATATGGGCAGTAGGTGCTGTAAGTACGCACTGTCCAAGCCTGTTCAGTAGTTGTTCATCCATGGCCTTATACCCGAATGTACATATCTGTATGTACACACCAGGTCTGCCATCCGGGGTTTCATCTCCACCCACAACTTTCTCGATCCCTGCTTCTGCCGGGCATGCGATTACAGATGTACCAAAACCTGTGGCTTCTCTGGCTGCCATAAGGGCCCATCGTTCTGTAGCTCCTGTTATCAGTACCCTTGCGATCTTTATCGGAAAAGCTTCTGCAAAAGTATCTTCGATTTCTATACCATTTAATTCCATATATATCCCTACAAGGTAACTGATTTTACTAATCCCTACATATACTCTTCGAAATTGTCCGGTTATGAATTTTATTCATATGGTTGAATAAAAAGCGTTTAAAGTCAGGTAAATATTATAAGTAGATATTCACTAACATGAATCTCATTGCTGTTGTGGTGTAAGAATAATTAATTATATTGCTGTTATAACGTTAAATATATGTAATAATATGTTGTTATAATAGCAATATGATCAAAGAAACACTAGTGAAATCAAATCCATGGTGGTCAACAGGTAAGATACAGGACCATATCCCTGCAATAAAACGGGATGCATTCTACCTGTTAACGCAAGAATTTGACAAAGATAGAATCAGTGCAGCAGTCGGGCCGCGCAGGTCTGGTAAGACCACCATAATGTACCAGTTGACAGATGAACTTTTAATCTCAGGTGTCAGTCCTGAGAATATTCTTTATGTTTCCTTTGACTATACCCGCGGCAGCATTGAAGAGGTTATTGAAAATTATCAAGAGCTTATGACCCCATCAGGCAGGATATATTGTTTTTTTGATGAGATCCATAACGTGCCGGACTGGTCGTTAACGCTTAAAAACTTCTATGATTTTAATAAGGATTTCAAATTTTTTATATCAGGGTCATCAAGTACGCTGTTATATAGTACAACAGAATCACTTATTGGCAGGATATGGTTCATTCCAGTGCCTCCCATGTCGTTTAAGGAGTTTGTAAGAATAAATTGTGTTAATAGTGGAGTAGTTAAGGAATTGGAACTCTTTTCAAACATATCCATTGAGAATATAGAAAGAATATTCAGTATGGAATATGAAGCGCTGAAAGTCAGGAGTGCCTTAAAACCAATGCTTGCTGAATATATATTATGGGGGGGCTTTCCTGAATATCTCCAGAAGGAATATTTCATTGAAGAATGGCAGGATTACCTGAGGCAGAATTTTATTACACTGACCCTTTTCAAGGATATTTTGACTGTATATTCGGTCAGGGAACCAAAGGTACTTGAGGACCTCATATACCTTATTTCAGAAAAACAATCCCTCCCGCTGAATTATTACAGCACCTCCAGGATTTTGCAAATTAACAGAGAAACAGTTGCCAATTATTTCCAGTACTTAAAAAGCGCACATTTGATCATTGAGGCGTCCTATTATGCTAAGAATGTTTCAAAGACGATAGTAAAAGAAAAAAAATATTATATTGCAGATACCGGACTTAGAAATGCTCTTCTTGGTGAAACAATGCTGGGGGATGAAGTACTTTCCAGGGATATAGAAGGTGCGGTTGCAGCACATTTAATGGGCCAACAATCTAATGTTAACACCAGGCTATTTTACTGGAAAGACAAGTATGAAGTTGATTTCATCCATGGGAATATTCCCATTGAAGTAAAATTCAGGAATGAAGTAGCATTGAAGGAACTAAAAGGTGTTATAAGATTTATGGAACATTTTAAACCGAAATACGGGATTGTAGTAACAAAGGACCTGTTAAAAAGACAGGACAATATATTTTTCATTCCGGCATGGCTGTTCCTGGTTATTTTTGGGTAAGTTCAAAAAGTATAAAAATATATGGCTATTACCATTACCAACACCATTATCATGACTGATAAAGAGCTTACTGTTGAAGTGATCCGAAGCGCCCGGCGCAAAAAAACGATCCAGGCAAGACAGGAGGGAAATAAACTAAAAATCTATCTGCCTGCCGGATTGAGCAAACAGGAAGAAGCGCAGTGGATTGAAAAAATAAAAGCAAAGGTAGAGAAAAAACGCTTAGGAAAAGAACTCAATGATGACCAATATCTCCAAAAGCGATTCAATGATTTCAATAACAAGTATTTCGGTGGCCAGCTTAGTGTAAATTCCATCAGGTACGTAACGAACTAAAATACCAGAAGTGGAAGCTGTACTCCTGCAAATGGCACCATCCGCATCTCCCACAAGCTGGCAGATATGCCCAAACGGGTACTGGATTATTTGATCATGCACGAGATGACACACCTGGTATATCCCGACCATTCAAAACGGTTCTGGAACAAGGTCAATGAATACAGGTATACAGAACGTGCCCGGGGTTTCCTGATCTGCCGGGGTAAGGAAGATAACAACGGGTCTGATAAGTGAGGCTGACCATCTTTGATAGGTTGTTATCAAAACATTGAATAGTCAACCAGACAAATCAAGTGATATTTATAAATAACCACCTGGACCAGGTAATGACTATGAACAACCACCCAACCCTTCTACTGACCGGTACTTTATCCGCCACCCTGAAGGACAGGACAATAATACTGGCAGTCACGGGCAGCATTGCAGCCGTACGCACCATCGAACTGGCAAGGGAGCTTGTACGCCACGGTGCCACACTCAGGACGGTGATGAGCCAGGCCGCCCAGGGAATAATCCATCCCGATGCACTGCATTACGCCACGGGCCACCCTGTCATAACAAGGATTACCGGCGCAGTGGAACATGTGGAGTACTGCGGGGAAAATGGCACTGCCGATCTGCTGCTGGTAGCGCCGTGTACTGCCAATACTATAAGTAAAATGGCACTTGGTATCGACGATACCCCGCCTGCTACCTTCGCCACTACAGCCATGGGCAGCGGCATACCTGTGCTTGTTGTACCTGCAATGCACGGTTCAATGTATGATCACCCGGCAGTACGGGAAAACATCAGGAAACTAAAAGGCATGGGAGTACGGCTCATGGATCCGCTCATTGATGAAAAAACTGCCAAGATAGCAGCTAATGATGATATAGTACTGGAAGTGCAGCGAATACTGGGAGGCGGCAACCTGGGTGGCAAGAGGGTGGTAATCACAGGCGGCGGGACAATGGAGCGTATCGATGCTATCAGGGTGTTTACCAACCGCTCATCCGGCCTGACAGGTTTGGAACTGGCCAGGGAGGCATACCGCAGGGGTGCGGATGTAACACTGGTGCATCCCAGGCCGCAGGGGCTGTACGGCATAACCGAGGTAGAAGTAGTGTCAGCAAAGGACATGACCCGCAGCGTGCTGGATGAGATCGGGAAGGGGTGCGACCTTTTCATTAGTTCTGCGGCAATTTCAGATTATACTGTTGAGCCTGTTGATCACAAGATCAAGTCGGGCAAGGAAGCACTTACATTAGCTCTCAGGCCTGCTCCCAAACTGATGCGGGAGGTCAGGGAAAAATTTCCTGGCCTGGATATTATCGGTTTCAAGGCCGAAGCCAATGTGGACATGGACAGGCTTATTGCAAGCGCAAAGGAATTGATGGCAAAGTATAGTCTTTCAATGGTAGTGGCCAATGATGTGGGAGCGGGTGGAATGGGAACCCCTGATAATACAGTCCTTATCCTGGATCGTTCAGGTGGTGAGATCGGTCCGGTAACAGGGGATAAACAGCTCATTGCAGGGGCTGTTCTCGATAAGTTCATAGAGGTAAATGGATGACTGTAACGGCATTTGCGCCGGCTCATATCACTGGTTTTTTTGCAGCAATATCCGACCCTGACCCTGTTAAGGCCGGGTCGGTTGGCTGCGGGCTGTGTCTTGAAACAGGAGTGACGGCAAGAGTAACAATCGGTACAACTGATACTCCCGGTACAACAAGTACAACAGGTATACCCGACATTACAGGTCCAGGGGCGCTTATAAGTCTAAATGGTAAGCAGATACACCTGCCCACTGTTGAATATGTTATCGAATCACTGCTTGGTACCGGGCATTCCAGGCTGGTCATTGACCTTGCGGCAGATGTCCCCCTTGGTTATGGTTTCGGGGTGAGCGGTGCGGCTGCGCTGGCAACTGCCCTGGCCGTAAATACTAATTCCGGGCAGGGCCTTACTTTGGAACAGGTGGCTGTTGTGGCCCATTGTGCGGACGTGGTGAACCGGACAGGGATGGGGGATGTGGCGGGACAGTATACCGGCGGGCTGGTTACCAGGACAGCGGCGGGTGCGCC
>DAOUWY010000383.1 GCA_030666885.1 Methanosarcinales archaeon | reverse complement strand
GGCGGTGCGTGTCCGGATTAGGGAAGTGCATCCCAATTTTGCTTTTGCTGATATTATCGAATAATAATATCATGAATTGTTGCAAGCTTTAATTATCTGGACTGAGATCATTTTCCAGATTTTTGCAAATATTCAGTGAAGTCAAATGTTGCGACGGCACATCCAAGTCGCAACGCATTAGAAAAACCAACAGGGATCTCACTGATCAACTACCGTAATATTCACAGTCCTCTGCCTTGGCCCGTCCAGTTCAACAAAAAATGTACGCTGCCAGGTACCCAGCACAAGTTCACCGCCCATTACCGGAATGGTTTCACTTGGACCCAGGATCATAGCTTTCAGGTGGGCATCGGCATTATTATCTATCCGGTCATGCTGGTAACCTGCATGGTGAGGTATCAGTTTTTCCAGGAAATCCAGGATATCATGGCGCAGGCCGGTCTCATTTTCATTCAGGATAATCGCGGTCGTGGTATGGCTGGTACTTACAACACATATGCCATTGACAATACCGCTTTTATGTATCTCACTCTTAACATCTTCAGTAATATCCACCAGTTCAACCCGCTTGCTCGTCCTGATGTTCACTGTAAAACCTCTTATTTACCAAATACCAGGGAACCTTAAATATACTGAAGCTTGTAGTGAGCGAATTTCAGTGTAACCATGCTCACAATCATACAGGCAGAGAGTGAATAAAGGATCGTTTCAGGAGGAATAGCTGACAAGCCACCTGTCACCGCATAGAGTATGCCGGCGGTAATGGACGTAACAATAAATGTAACAGCTATAGACGATACGGCACCGCCTATAAGTGACCATGGATGAACAGCACCCCTGCCTTCAAAGATAGTCGTACCCAAGATGAACAATACTGCAAATATAAGGAATATTAAAGGTGCCGGCATTGGCAGACCAGTTTCAAACAGATATATTATGCCCAGCGCCACAGAGATCATGGCAAGGGACATACCCACCACAGTTACCAGTGTCCTTAAAAAGTAATTCTCAAGATTAATTTGAATGATCCATCCCTCCAATTTAATGTAACACCAGATTATATTCAAAGCAGTATTTATCAATTTCCATGTAAAATACCTGGAAAAAATTAAATAATGAACATGCTGAACAAAATTTGGGCGACTAATTAGGTCTTGCGATATATTCTGGCTGCGAGTTATTATTGTATAGCGAAAATGCAGTCGTAATCTTCGGAAGGAGAAAGAGATTTTGTCCGGAAAGGGGTTTTAGTTCAGCCTTGGAATTTAAAATTTGGATCAGGGCAAAGTTAATATTGCTAAAGACGTATTATTTCATTATGCAAACCAGGATAAAAAGATATAATATCTTATTAAGAGGAAATGTTCAGCATATTGGTTATCGTGGAATTATTGAAGGTACTGCAAGAAAGTTAAATATAAAAGGTTATGTTTTTAATGATGTTGACGGTAGCGTTAAGATTGCATGTGAAGGTCTTCAGAAGTCTATAGATGTTTTCATAAATGGCCTTAGCGAATTTGCCAGGTCGGATATTGATAGT
>DAOUWY010000126.1 GCA_030666885.1 Methanosarcinales archaeon | reverse complement strand
AGGCGTAGCGGCGGGGATTGCCATACTGGACAGGGCCATAAGTTACTGGGGGTTGATGGGGGGGGGGGCTGCGGCGTATATGGTAAGCGGGGAGAAGTAGTCGCAAAACGCTGAGCCTGGGAAAGAAGAACCAGCCACAGCCCCAGAAAGATTCGAAGGGAGGCCTCCTCCACTCTGGCAGGTACTCACGTAGGTTGGAGCCGCTTCATAGATACTGTGTCAACTATCCTGAATCTATTCCTACCATCATTTAAAAATTATATAGATACTGTTCAGTGATTATTATATACGAATCTCTCATATTACCTTTTATATGAATTCTAATGTGGAAATTGTTGATGTAGATGAAAAAGGTAACATAGCCCTGCCTTATAAGATATGTGAAAAAATAGGCATCCACCCACACGATAAGTTAATTATTGGAGTGGAAGATAAGACATTGGTCATATCAAAACAAAAGAGAAGCGTATTTGACCTACAACATAAAGAAGTGGTTGCAGGTACCCTTAAACAGGCATTGATCTTCGAGCAAAAAATGGATCAAGCAGGTAAGAATGATATGCCGGTGTAAGAATGAAGTACGCCTTTGATACAAATATATACCAGATATGGCGAAATATCAATGATCCGTCCATTCAGAAAGTCTCTAAACACAACACCATACAGACTATAAAACAGTGTTTCTTAGATGTGGAAAATGGAGTGCCACTCATAATTCCAAGAATAATCTTAACCGAACATCTGGTCTGGGTTGCAAAGATCGAAGGCGTTGATGCGGCTCTTGATGTTCTTGATATGATTATTGTGTCCCCGTGGCAGGTAATCTATGAGCATGAAGAGATACATAAAGAGGCCATAGCAATCGGAAGCAGGTATGGAGGGCTTGGAGCTGCAGATTTATTGCTGGCCGCTATTGCGAAGCGGGAAAATGCTACAATAGTTACAATGGATCTGGATTTTAGACGATTGAAAAGTGAGATTGACGTTATTTTACTGGAATCCATTGTTGACCTGATTTAGTTACTATCTATTTTTTTTATCTTATAATATATATTGATTTTGCGCTATCGTTAATTGTATTTGTGGTATTGTCTGCGGCCTTGGTATCTGCTCTTCCCATCACACCCAGCGGCCTGGGTGCAGTGGAGTTCGCCATTGTGGGCGTGTTCGTGCTGGTCGGGGTGGATGCGGGCGTGGCTGCGGGGATTGCCATACTGGACCGGGCTATAAGTTACTGGGGGTTGATTGCGGTGGGGGCTGTGGCGTATATGGCGAGCGGGAGGAAGTAGTCGCGAATCGCTGGGCTTGGCAAAGAAGAACCAGCCACCGCTATGGAAGATTCGGAGGGAGCCTCATCCACGCTGTCAGGTACTCACGTTAGTTGGAGCGGCTTATAGCTACCGTGTCGGTTATCATGAATATATTCTATCATCATTTAAAATTTTTTTAGATATATTTATGTGATTATTATATACCAGTCTCTCATATTTCCGTTTATATGAATTCTAATGTGGAAAATGTTGATGTAGATGAAAAAGGTAACATAGCCCTGCCTTATAAGATATGTGAAAAAATCGGCATCCACCCACAAGGCAAATTAATTATTGTAGTGGAAGATGAGACATTGGTCATATCAAAACAAAAGAGAAGCGTATTTGACCTACAGCCTAAAGAAGTAGTTACAGGTATCCTCAAGCAGGCATTGATCTTCGAGCAAAAAATGGATCAAGCAGGTAAGAAGGATATGCCAATATAAGAATAGAGACTTTTATTATTTATCTTTTACATTTTCAGTTGAAAATGGTTACAATTATGACGAGAGTAACAAAACCCACAATGGTATAGAAATGATTTCTTTTTCACCAAAACACTTTTTCTTGAAAACATTTCTTGTTACAAGTATACCTTTATTAACACTAAATTTATCCATGAACTTTAGAATACCTCTCAAATCTGCATTGTTTATTTTTGACTGATATTTTACTTCAATTGGTATCAATCGTTTTTGCATATCAATCACAATATCTACTTCAGATTTACTTTTATCCCGCCAGTAGAATATTTTAAAATTTTGCATTTCAGCAAATGTAGAAAAGTGATTAAAAACAATTGTTTCTATCAAGTATCCCAGATATGTACCCTCAGACAGTAAAGTGTCATCCTTATAATTTAACATATTCATGATACCACTGTCAGTGACATACCATTTTTCCCTTGTTCGAAGCATTTTTTTCACTGATTTTGAATAATTCCTTGCGCTTCTTGAAAGAAATGATCGCCTTAAATAATCTAAATATGTGTAGGTGGTGGGTTTTGTAAGACCCAAATCTTTTGACAGTTCATCTTTATTAAGAATTTTAGCACTATTAGCTGCAAGATAGATTAAGAGAGATTCCACCATTTGCGGTTCTTTTATCTTGAACAACGTTACAATATCATGGTATATCGCCTTGTTCATTACATCGTCGTGAAGTACATAAAATAATTTTGTCAGGTTTTGAATATTAAATATCTCGGGAAAACCCCCTCTTACAAGATATCTGTTCAAGTGTGGTAGAATTCTATTTTCAAGTTCGATTAGTTCTGCTGCATTTACATTAAAATCAAATTCAATGAGATTTATTTTTTCACGCAACTCCATGATCTTATTTTTATCTTCCTGCATATAAAGTACGAACTCGAAAAATGAGAAAGGATGTATCATAAATTCAAGTGAACGGCCATACAGGCTTTCTGATTGTTTTTTTAGCTGAACTGCTGCAGAGCCTGAAGCAATTATTTTGATATTTTCTTTCTGGTCAAATACTGTTTTTAACCACAAATCCCACTCTGGCATATGCTGCACTTCATCCAGTAATAAGTAGATAGTGCTATCTGGCATTTTGTAATGCCGGTATGTTTCTATTATCTCTGTCAAAGGGAATTTATTGATAATAGGGTCATCTAGACGAAGGTATAAGATATTCTCCGGGTTTATGTTCTTCATTATCAGGCGGTCTATAAGTTGATGCATGATCGTTGTTTTACCTACCCGCCTTGCTCCAAGAAGTATGATTATTCGATCTAATTCGAGGTATTCCAGAATTTCGTTCACTTTAGGTCTGATAAACTCTTGTTTAAGTTCGATTGGTACCTTTTTTGTGCTCCACCACACGTTTTGTCTTAAAAAAGTCTTAATAAGTTCTTCATCCATATGTGATGATTGGACTTATGGGTATATGTATTTTACTATAAGTAGTAGTTTGCGACATATATGATTTACTATAATTCTATTACGGGTCTGCTTCCTTGCGGATTCCAGGCGGCGGCTTCGCACCCCCTGCTGTTGCTGCTTGCAGCACGCAGAGTAAGTGCGTTTTGCCGCCGGTGGTAAACGCCGTTATGCGGCGTTAGGAGGTAAGGGGCAAAATGGAAAGTGGCTACGACTCCTGCAAAAGGCGAAAGCCTGGGAAGTAGTAGCGTAGGCCAGGGACGATGCTGAAGCAGTCAGCTGACCGCAGAACTTGACGTAGTTGACCCAGCTACCACCGCGAAATATCCGGTCGGAGCCCCCTCCCTCAGTTACTCAAGTCAGTTGAAGTCGATTCGTAGCTACTGTGCCAACTATCACGGATACATTCCGCTCATTATTTAAAAATTTATTTTGGAATAACCGGAGGCAGAGAAAGCTATAAGCCAGTCGATTTTGGAAGTGTTGGTTAATGAAAAATAGATCGGCAAGCCTCAAATAACACTCCCTTCGATTCCAAGCTGACTTGTCTCAAGAGAGTGTTCGTTCCTATCAAGCCAATTCTTTCGCAGTTCATAATCTGGTAACAATTCTCTGACCTTGATCCAAAATTCAGGCGAGTGGTTACGGTATTGTAAATGACAAAGCTCATGGACAACTGCATATTCCAATACAGATTTTGGTGCGAAAATTAACTGCCAGTTCAAGTGAATAATTCCGTTTTTGCCACAACTCCCCCATAAATGCTTGAATGGTTTAACACGGACTTCTTTTGGAACCACCCCAATTTTTTTTGAATAACGCTTTACAAATACATTCACATCACTACGGACTCGATCTTTCAACCATTCTTCAAGGGCTGCTTTTATTTCGAAATCTGAACAATTTTCGGGTCGCTGGATTAAAAAACCATTTCGATATTCCACTTCAATGGACTTATTCTGATGGGACTGTACTTCCAAACGCATCCTTCTACCCCTGTAAAGAATCTTGGCTCCAGTTAGAAAACGTTCAGGATGAACACTGGCGGAATTACTGATCCTTTCCATCATTTCTTCACGTTTTTCATATATCCATCGCCGATGGCTGTGCATGAATTTGAGAATGGCATCCCCTTTGTCCCCCTCGGGAACAACTACTTCCACTTTATTTGGTGTTAAAATAATCCGCCTTCGATGTGACGTGGTAGAGTGGCGTATTTCAAAAGGAATAAGAGTGTTACCAACTGTGAGGGACGGCAATTTTATGACACCTTGATATAGTTCTTGAGTGCATAATCTTCGATTCGTGTTGACATCGGTATCAGATCATTTAGTCTGGCATGGTTAGCCTTCTTTCGTACTTCCTGCCGGAGTTCTTTTCTCAGCTGTTCTTTCAGATGCCACCCAGCTGGTGCAGACTGATCTGAAGTATAAAGGGTATCTATCTCCTGAGCCAATTGCTGGATTAAATAAGGATAATCCTGTTCACTTGAAGTGTCACTATCATATCCTTTTCGTACCTCAGTTACCATTTCACCTTTTGGTACAAAGGTTTCCAGAATTTTATATACTCCATAAGCACTTTCATTCAAACCGGATTTCTCATGTGCCTTATCCTCGTTCTCAAGGTCCTGTACGATCTGCTTATAATCTTTTAATGTATCGACCGCTGACAGCTGACCTTCTTCAAATCGTTGTAACACCGCCAGTACACGCTCTGAAAATGGGCCATAGCGGAGTGGATTCTCCTCCTTTTTCCGGGCCAGGATTTTCTTAAGCTCAGTGCTTTTTCGTATGGCTGCTGTTTTAAGGTCATCTTCACCCTTGTTCCCGGTCTTGAAGTCATCTTTAAATTCCGGATCAGTAATATTTCGCAGTTTGATTATGGAGATCAGGCCAGTGACATGAAGATGTTCTTCCAGCATCTGGCGTATTTTGGCGCTGTAGGTGCGAAGGTCCACTGCCTCTTTCTTTTCAAAGACCATTGTGGCATAGGAAATAAAGCCAGCCACCCATTTCATATCATCCATATAATCCAATACAGGGGGGTCGGGACTCAGTGCTTCATAGGCACGGATAAAGGTTTTTGCCTTGCGCCTGAACGTGAACCAGATGTCCTCAGTGCCTAATGCCTGAACAAGACCATCATATTCTGCCTTGATATTGTTTGTTCCCCGTTGAATTCCTTTGATAAAATTCATTACTTCGGCATGTGCAGCCTTAAGCCCGGCACGGTCCACATCCTGGTCTTTCATGGCGTTTTTCACATCAGCCTCACGATAGGATGCCAGTGCCTCATCAAGTTTTTTGGTGACACCGATGTAGTCAACGATAAGCCCGAATTGTTTCTGGGGTCCGGCAACGCGGTTGGTGCGTGCGATCGCCTGGAGCAGGCTGTGGTCTTTCAGCGGACTGTCCAGATACATTACGCTCTCAATGGGTGCGTCAAATCCTGTAAGCAGCTTATTGCAGACAATGAGGAAGCAGAGCGGGTGATCTGTTCTTTTGAAATCCTCGATGATCTCAGGTTCATCCTCATCTTTCACCAGCTGGTTGCATAGTTCATCCCTGATACCTTGAATATAAGGGTCTTCGCTGGGTTTGCAGTCTTCCTGATTGGAGGAGTAGATGCAGGTGCTCATGGTTTCTGCCTGCTTACGTGCCTCATCGTGTGTAAGTCCCTCATTTTCCAGGCTCTCGGCAATTGCATTATCCAGTGCCTGCTTGTACAGGATCACTGCTTCCCTTTCAATTCCCACGATCTGGGCCTTGAAGCCATCCGGCATGGCATGGGAGGTGTAGTGGGTCCAGATGTCATAAGCGATCAGTCCGATCCTGGCGGAGTGGTGGGCCAGGGGGGCGATGGTAATACCCCGCTCCTTTATCTTATCCAGGCGCTCT
>DAOUWY010000192.1 GCA_030666885.1 Methanosarcinales archaeon | reverse complement strand
GAGATTGTCGGAAAAGCCTATTTTTCGAATATTTCAGCTTTACGGTCTAAACTCGACATGGCGCAGCATGATGATTTAGTTGGAACAATAATTTCGAAAGTTTACATTTAAGCGCTTTTTAGGTACTTTTCCGACAATCTCACATATATGATAATACACTCCCTGATAGTGTGCGGGAGCAGGGTAAAAACCAATCGTCAGGCCAATATTTATTGGCGATTGTTTCAAACCAGATTAGCAATTGTTCAAGTTAATCTTTTACAAACCCTTAATTATCTCACCCCTCGCCGAACAGCCCACATCGATACCCTTATCTCAAAAGTCAGGGGAGGCACCAAAAAACTGTGCGAGTACCGCACCGCGCTCATATCGGCTGCCGTGACAGGAAAGATAATCGTCCGTAAAGCTGTATAGCAGAGTTGATAGAAAATTATTTACCTTACACAGTCTTACTAGTAAACCATGCAAACCATAACGATCAGTGCCAAAGGACAGGTGGTAATACCTGCCAGCATAAGGAAAAAGCTCAACTTGGAAAAAGGCGAAAAACTGGCCATAATAGAAGAAGAAGGTTATATTAAAATGGTACCTTCTGCCGACCTCACATCACTTTGTGGAGCATGGTCTGAACTTGATACCAGAACCGTAAGAAAGCAGTTAGAAGACATGCGCAAAGAGGAACAGTGCTGATGATCAGGATTCTGATCGACACCATGCATATAGCTGATATCCTGATAGACGACTCATATATTGAGCTTGCCAAAGCATTGCAGAATAAAAAAATAACAGGCCTGGTTTCGGTAGTCACTCTCACAGAATTAATAAAAATTCGCGGTAAGAAAAATAATAAGCGGATGCACAGCGATCTCAACAATCTTATCGCCTCCAATCTGGTCTTTGTGGATGTAAGCGACACGATCGCTATACGTGCCGGCGAATTGCGCCTGAAATATGACATTCCCACAATTGATTCAATCATTGCAGCCACAGGCATAGTCAATAATGTCAAGCACATTCTAACAGACGATGATCACTTCAAACCGCTGAAAAACACGATCAAACCTATTGATTTGAAAAATGCCCTGAAACTTGCCTTAAAATAAAGAATATGATTAACATCTCAGAAAAGAGCTTTGAACAGACCATCGAAGACACACTCAATTCAAGGTCACATACACAAACATATCACCACCCGCAGACCTGACTGCGGGCAGGCATAATAAACACCCCCGCGTCCCAGTCATGGGTCAGGTCCATAGGGGTGATAGCATCAAATGTTGCAATAATGACAGCATCGTTGGTAATGTATCCCGATCTTACTGAATTCTCAGATTTACTCACCACCAATAGAGTTTGTATACATGGAAAAGTTTCAATTTTTCCATACATTACCTGCATTTTGAAAATTCCCACCCAAAAGTACCACAATTTCTTTCGTTGACAATGGATTTCGGGCATATACTAAAATAATTCTTATTTGTGTGGCATTTAACTCAACTTGTGCCTCGACATGGGCCTCAGCCCCCGTCAGCATCATGCACGCCCCTCCCCCATAGGCATGATAGCAGGCAGGAGCCTCTAAGAGCACCGAAAATTCAATCCTTCATTGCTACTACCACAAACGCAATCCCCGGCAGCGTACCCACCACCTCGAACCCATGCGACTCCCGGGACGACTCCTGGTAAGTGGATGTGAGGTCGACGGCAGTGCGGGTGGGGGCGGGTGATATAAAGGTCGGGTGTTGTACCGGATAAGCAGTTCAACTGCTAATACCTTTCACAAATGAATAAAGCATGTAAACGACAGACATGACCAGAACGATTGTAGCCCCCGACGGCACATCAAACAGATACGACAGCCATATCCCGCCACTGCTGAAAACCGCACCGAACAAGATAGAAAGCATCATCATCTTTTTAAGATTTGAAGTAAACTGTCGGCTCATAGCCGCAGGGACCGTCAACAGGGCAATGACTAGGATTATACCAACCACACGTATCAGTACCACAATGGTGAGGGCAATAAGGCATAACAGGACAAGGTACAGGCGTTCTGCGTGAACACCGCGTACTGTTGCAAACTCCTCATCAAAACACAGTGCCAGGAATTCCTTATAAAACGAATACACTACCAGGATAATAATCGCATCAAGTACCAGCATCAGGACGATATCAGAGAATGGTACAGTCAGTATGTTCCCGAACAGATATGTCATCAGGTCCGGAGCGTAGCCCGGCGTCAAGCTGACAAGGATGATCCCGATCGACATTCCCATAGCCCACAATATCCCAATAGCAGTATCTTCCGGGAGCCTGGATCGTTTGCTCACCCACCCCATGCTAAGCGCCGAAGCAATGCTGAATGGCAGCACTCCAAGAATCGGGTTGATCCCGAGATAGTATCCAAGTCCGATTCCCCCGAACGATGCATGGGCGATCCCGCCGCTGATAAAGACGATCCGTTTCACAACCACATAAACCCCGATAATGCCACAGGAAATACTGGCAAGTATGCCGGCCATGATGGCATTTCTTATAAATTCGTACTGCAGCAGTTCCATCATGTAAAAACCCTTCAATGTTTCTTAAGTACCCTGTGCGGAACACCGTGAGCGATCAGTTCGACAGGACAATGATACGTAGCTTCCAGGTCTTCGGCAGTCAGTTCTTTTGAGTCGTGGTAATACAGCCTGTGGTTCAAACAGGCAATCTTATCCACATAAACTGAAACCGCACTGATATCGTGCGATACCAGGACAATCGCCATTTTGGTTTTTAGTTTTTCTAACAATTCATAAAATTCTTCCTGTATGATCGTATCTATACCTGCAGCAGGTTCATCCAGCAGAAGCAATTTCGGATTGGCAGCCAGTGCTCTTGCTATGAAAACTCTATGTTGCTGCCCACCTGATAGTTTTCCGACCTGCCTGTCTTTATACTCAAGCATATCCATTTTTGCAAGTGCATCCAAAGCCGCCTTTTTATCTTCTTCACTGTAGCGTTTAAGCAAGCCGGTATGACCCAGACGTCCCATCAACACCACTTCCCAGACGCTCACAGGGAATTCCAGATCAAAAAGGCTGTATTGAGGCACATATCCAACGTATTTCCTGGATATTTGAGGTGTATCACCAAACACCCTGACTGTCCCTTTGCTGGGTTTTATCAATCCTAATATAACCTTAAGTAGAGTGCTCTTTCCTCCTCCGTTCACTCCTATGATTCCTAAAAAATCTTGTTCTTTTATAACAAGATTTATGTCTTCGAGTACGGGTACACTGTCATAATGCACCCAGACATCCTTGATAACGACAACATCGGCAGTCATGTTCATGTCAGACCTTGAGCAATTGTATTAGAAACTTGTCGCAGATTTGTTATATAGTCTTTTGCCAGGGGATCTACAGGTACAACATTACCTCTGATTTCCTTTGATATTACCTCTGCACTCTTTGTACTGAACTGGGGCTGGACAAAGATGACTTTGATATTTTTCTCTTTAGCGGTTTCAATTAGATGCTCCAGGTCACTGGCACTTGGTTCTTTGCCTTCGACCTCAACTGCTATCATTGTCAGGTTGTAGTCGCGTGCGAAATAGCCCCATGAAGGATGGAAAACCATGAAGGTACGGTTCTCAAAGCCTGATAGGGACTCGTTGATCTCTGAGTCAAGGACCTCAAGATCATGGATATAATGCTCTTTATTCTGTTCATAATATGTTTTATTGGCAGGATCGATCCGGATCAGGCTATCACAAATATTTTGCACAATGGTCTTTGCATTCGCAGGAGATAACCAGATATGCGGATCCATACCACGTATATCACCATTATGCCCGGAAATTTCTTCATTATGATGGTGTTCTTCCATTGCTATTAGTGTGATACTTTCTGATGTGTCAACCAGTAGCATATCCGGGTTGACGGACTTGATCTTATCCAGCCAGACTTCTTCAAACAAAAGCCCGGATCCAACTTTGGCATACATTGTAGCACTGCTTATTGCCTTTAGCTGACTTGCGGTTGGCTCATAGGTAGCCGGACTTGCACCGGGCGCTATCATTACAATAACTTCGACATTATCGCCGCCTACCTGCTCCACAAAATCAGCTTGAGGCAGGATACTGACCACGACAATTAATTTTTCCTGACCGGTTTTCGGATCTGCATTCTCTATACATGCAATACCTGAAACGACAGCAATGAGAAGTATTATGACGTGCAGTATTTTGTAATTCATTTTGATTGCCACCCACTTTTTAGGATAATATGCAAGTGTTTGAGTTGCGGATGTACAGTTCGTCCATACGGATCATCGATATCCAGCGTGTTTAATTTATAAAGACCTTTATTAAGTCTTTCCATCAATTCCGGTTCTTTTGGATTCATTTCCAGTTCAATCACTTTCTTCTCACTTATCAACAGCTCAGATTTTTCGATAGTGTCCTATATTTCAGAGACTTTTTATTTTTTAGCATGAAAGTACCCTTGGGTTCTTTCATCTTTTT
>DAOUWY010000265.1 GCA_030666885.1 Methanosarcinales archaeon | reverse complement strand
GTCATAGTCGGCGGCGGCGAAGAACCAACTCCAACTGTTACTGGTACAGCAACACCAACCGCTACTGTAGATCCTAATGCAACCGCAACACCAACCGCTACTGGAGATCCTAATGTAACAGCAACACCAACTGCATCACCGACACCTGAGCCCACACCTGAGCCCACACCTGAGCCAGGATTCGAGGCTGTGTTCGCTGTAGCAGGTCTGCTTGCAGTAGCCTATCTGGTACTGAGACAGCGCGAGTAAATCAACAATACATATGAAGGGATATTTTTTCATCCCTTCAATTTCTTTTTTTTTTAATTTCAATCGTCAATCTTAATCAATTATAACAAGTGGAATCTTCATGTCTAATCTAAAAAAAACTTTAGCTTCTATTCTATTAATTTCAATTATATTATTATCTGGCTGTATTGAAGATACAGATACTGAGATCATCGAGAATTCAAATAATACTTCATCAGGTATAGACCAGGACAATTTTACCCTTGATTCAATGGTCATGCTTGAGAATTTACCTACTGGCTATGAATATTTAGGTTCACCTCCAATCACTGATTATGATGAATTTTCTGAAAAGATCATCGAATTAAAAGAAGGTGCTTATCAGGATGAGGATAATTTCGAAGTATTTTTAGATATTATTGAACTGGATTCTGAATCAGCAGCAATTGAGTTCATTTTAAACTACAAATCCCAGTATAAACAGCTATCCACAGGTGATCGTTTCACCAATCTCAATTTCAACAGCCATGCCGGCACAAGAATAAAGACTTATACATATAGGGCTGGAAACCAATTACCCAAATACCAGATCATATGGAATAACGATAACATCGTTTTCATTATCAGGAGTAATTCCAATCTTGAAAGTTCTGCCATGAAGCTTGCTATAGCCACAGGATACTAATTTATTGGTATATACTGCAACTCTTCAGTAAAATTATAAAAAAGGATATGTAGTATTAATGTCCAAATTTTTATAAAGAATCTGGTGTACATCATGGCCACGAAAAATACAATAATATTAAAATATATATTGGTTGTTCTGTTATATGTTTCAAGTTCCTGTCTTGTGGTCCAGGCATGGGAAGACAAAGATTTGATCCACTGGACTGATGAAAAGACTGATACTCTGGAGTGGGGAGAGACTCTTGAAAATAATATATATACACTTGAAGCATATGATTTTCCAAGAACTAATATCAAAGGCCAGATAGGCACACCGTATGTTGGAGTAAATCTTTATAAAGACGGGGGGTTGGTTTATAGCAATAGTATGCTTGTGAATGATCAATTCAAATATGATGGCGAAGTAAGAGTTACTGTCATGGAACTGATGTCGAGCAGTGATACCCACTGGCAGGACGATACCTATGAACCCTGGGCAAAAATAAAAATAGAACTTCGTGGTCTTCCTGATCTGGATGTTGTTGTGGAAACCGAAAAGGGTAATGATAAGGACATTTTCAAGCTAACAAATTCCAAGATCCCTGTCACTATTAACATAAAGAATGAAGGCGATGCATCACTTGAAGATGTTAATATTTACATCGATACGGATGGTATTGACTTTTATCAGTCAAGCCCAAATAAAAAACTCCATTACACACCTGATAATATTAATCCAGGTGCATCAATTGATGAAATATACTTTGAACTCAGCATACCTTCACACATGAAAGATACTGATTATAACATCATTGTAAATGTGACTGGTATTGACCAAAAAGACGAGATACATAATTTTTCGGATGGGAAGGAAATAACTATCCTGAACATGATAAATATCACCAAAACTACAAAAAATGATATTTTCATGACCGATACAGCCTTTGTGCAATTGATTATCAGGAATGACGGGACTTATGCAGTAAATAATATCGAATTACGAGATTCTATTGGCGATTATTTTGAACTGGTCGGAAGTTCTCCACTAGAGTGGAATTTTAATATAGCTCCCGGGCAGAATAGAGATCTTAAATATACTATCAAACCGATCAAGCCAGATCAAGACGGTTATGAACTTCCTGCTGCAAACGCAAAATGGGAAGTGGGTGGCATAGAGTATAACCAGACATGTATTAAGCCTGGAATCATTGTACACGGCTCAAAGATACTACTTGAAAAGACCGTCAGTCCCACACAAGTTGAGCTTAACGAAAATGTAACAGTAACTGTCACAGTCACAAATGTGGGTGACATTCAAGCCAGTGTAGAGGTTTTTGACAACGACCCATTACCTGATAATGTCATTCTTATCAGCGGTGAACCCTATACCACATCACCAAAGATAATAGATGGGGAGGACAGCATCAGCCTGACCTATATTGTAAGTGCAAGTACAGACGGTATATATGAATTACCAATGGCAAAGGCCAAATTCCATGACCTTCAGGGCTATCACAGTGAGGAGATCTCAGCTTCACCTGAATTCACAGCAGGTAATCCTCCACCTCTCCCTGGCGAGACACCACAGTCGGGCTATACCCCCATTCCTACACCTACACCGGTCCCGTCACCAACCAGGGAAGAGCCTGGATTCAGGATACTGGCAGGTCTGGTCTGTTTATCGGTGGCTGTACTGCTGACACTGCGCAGGTAAGTAAAAATAAGACCTGGAGTTGAGTTAATGATGGAAAAAACACAGATTGTTGAGATTATCAGATCCCGCCGGAGTATCAGGGAGTTTTTGGCTGACCCTGTTGAAGACAGTATAATCGAAGAGATACTGGAAGCGGGGCGCTGGGCTCCTTCTGGCCTCAACAACCAACCGTGGCGTTTTGTGGTAGTAAGGGACAGGGAGATTGCAGGGCTACTTGCAGGATGCACCAGATACAGCTCAATTATATACAGTGCTCCTTTACTTATTGCTGTATTCCTTGACAGGGATGTTATGTATGATCACACAAAGGATGTCCAGGCATGCGGTGCAACCATACAGAACATGCTGCTGGCGGCACATGGTATGGGATTGGGTGCTGTCTGGCTGGGAGAAATACTGAACCAAAAGGACGAAGTAATGGATATCCTGAATGCACCAGGATCCCTGGAACTAATGGCAGTAGTTGCCCTCGGCTATCCTGCTGCAGGTAGTAACAGGTCAAGTGAACGTAGGGATATATCAGGGATCACATCTAAGGAAAGATTTGGTAATCCCTGGAAGTAAGATATCCATAAAACCCTATATTTATTT
>DAOUWY010000033.1 GCA_030666885.1 Methanosarcinales archaeon | reverse complement strand
TGAGATGGCAGCCGAAAGTATTGTCAGTTCCATAGAACGCCTGAACCGGATGGATGTTGATGTAATTATCCTTGCCAGGGGAGGGGGTTCACTGGAAGACCTGTGGCCTTTCAATAGTGAAGCGGTTGCATGGGCCATATTCAATTCAAAGGTCCCGGTTGTATCTGCTGTGGGCCATGAGACCGACTTTACCATAGCAGACCTTGCTGCTGATGTAAGGGCACCTACACCTTCAGCCGCAGCAGAACTTGTGGTGCCCGACCGCGGAGAAGTGAAAAAACAGGTAGATGCTGTTAAGTCCCGGCTCGTGTCATCGATCGAAAACATGGTCGAACAGCATTCTAACCATCTACAACATCTCGATAATAGCGTGGATATCAGGCTCTTTAGCCGCACACTGAACCAGTTTATGCAAAGGACAGATGAACTTGAGATGAGGCTCAGGAGCACTATTTACAGGGACCATGAGAATCACCAAAAATTACTGGAATCATGCGTCGGGAGGCTCAATGCTGTAAGTCCGCTGAATATCCTGAAAAGGGGATACAGCATTGTACAGCATGATGATGAGATCGTGAGAAACATCAAACAAGTACAAAAAGAAGATGCACTGGAGATACGGGTCATTGACGGTAAGATATATTGTAATGTAAATAATACGGAGGAAGATGTTTGACAGATAACAGTAATGATACCAACAGTAATGGTACCGGCAGCAATGATACCAACAATGGTGATTCCAAAAAAAATGATGCCGGATTTGAAGATGCGCTTCACGAGCTTGAAGAGATTGTCAAAAAGATTGAAAGTGGCGAACATTCCCTCGAAGAAAATCTTGAGTTTTTCGAGCGTGGAATAGCCCTCACCAGGCAATGCTCCTCTAAACTGGATGCTGCTACACTGAGGATTAAAAAACTTGCAGGTGAGAACGGGATTGAGGAAATGGAGATAGATTAATCCTATTTAGTAGAGATGATCTTTACTACATCACTATCTTCAAGTTCATGTTTTTCACCCATCCTCATCTTGGTTTTGGCATTCACTGCATGCAGGAAGCCATCACCAATATCGGTATGGACCATATATGCCAGGTCATGAGGTGTTGAGCCGCGCTGCAATAAAAATGCATCCGGCAGCATCCTGTCCTTTTTATCCGTGTACTTATTTTCATCCTCGACCGGATAGACCACTATCTGGTCCAGCAGTTCCAGGACTGCGGTATTGATACACTCCTGGATGTTGGTACTGCCTTTTTCGTCAAGGAGCATCCTGATCTTGTCCAGTCCGGCCTTCTGGGCATCGCTCAGTTCTGCTTTGATCCTGAATTCCTTATCACCTGGCAGATACTCGATCACATCACTTTTAGCGGCCATGCGCAGGGCATATTCGGCAGCTGCCGATGTGGGTACCACCACACGGTCCGCTGACATAAGACGTTCTACCAGTTCAGGCGGTGCAATATCCATTTTATTAGCCGCGATTATCAAGGGTTTGCTTTCTATGCGCAGGGCATCTGACAGTGCGACCATCTCCTCGTCAGTCCATTTTGTCGGGTCGTCAGGCATTTTCATCTTTAACAGTACCACCCTTGCCTGGTGTTCGTTCACACCCGCACCCTGCAACTGGTCAGAGATAACCCGTTCCAATTTCAGGTTCTCTGCTTTTATCCTGCGTGAAAGCCTGTCCCAGTTGCGTTCTAGGATACCGGCCATCCACATAGTGATCTCGTGTTCAAGGAATTCAATATCATCAACAGGGTCATGCTCACCGATGCCTACCGGGTTTCCTTCAATGTCTGTACCACCCGATGCATCTATCACATGTATGATGGCATTGGCCTGCCCAAGGTTATCCAGGAACGCATTGCCCAGACCCCTTCCTTTATGGGCATCCGGGACAAGCCCGGCAATGTCTATGATCTCTACAGGCACGAACCTGGCACCGTCCTGGCATTGATTGCATTGTTTGCCCAGGCTTTTACATGGGCAATTAACTCTTACATGGGTGACCCCGTGATGGGCATCAATGGTTGTGAATGGATGGTTTGCCATCTCCACATTGGCAAGTGTAGCAGCATTGAAGAACGTGCTCTTGCCTGAATTGGGTTTTCCGGCCAGTCCGATAGAAATTGACATTATACGTATCTTGTGTTTTGTTTGATTTTATAGTTTTGGTGCAGTATATAAACTATAAACATACTGCATAACTGGAACAAAGCGAAATATTTAACACCTATATTGCTTACACGACAAGCATATGTGTATATGGTAGGTGACTATTACGTCTTCAAATATTCAACTTTGCTATCAATGCGGAAAATGTACTGCCATCTGTCCGGTCAGGAGGGTAATCAAAACCTCACCGAGAAACACTATTTACATGAACAACGTATACAGGACGAGTTCAGATGATATCTGGAACTGCCTGACCTGCGGCCTCTGTTATGACGGCTGTCCGCAAGGCGTTGACTATCCTGAATTTATCAAAGAAGTAAGGGATAGTAATGAAAATGGTGATATAGCTCACAAGGGAGTGTTTAACCTGATAACCGACCTGATGGTAGACTTGGACGAGAGTAAGACCAGCCTCGATGAGGTTGGGAACAATGATTCAAAAATTGGTTACTATCCCGGTTGTCTCGATTTTCATGATATGTTCTTCGAGCTGGATGTGGATTTCAAATCAATTGCAGATTCATCAATGAAATTACTCAAAAGTATAGATCAGGACCCCAAGCTTATGCAGATGAAATGCTGTGGGCACGACCAGCTCTGGCAGGGGGACAAAGGAACTTTCGAGAAACTAAAAGAACAAAATACCAGGATCATAAAAGAGAGTGGTATCGAAAAGCTGGTCACATCGTGTGCTGAATGTTACCGTACACTGAGCCAGGACTATGACCTGCCCATAGAGGTTGTTCATATCAGCCAGGTCCTGAAAGATGCCGATCTGGGAATCGATTCTGGAACCAAGGTGACATACCACGATGCATGCAGGCTGGGCAGGCATATGGGTGAATACGATGCACCCAGGGACGCACTTGCCAGTGCAGGTAGTGAAGTTGTGGAAATGAAACACAATAAGAACGATGCCTGGTGCTGCGGTGTAAGTTCATTAATGAATTGCGATGACAAAAGTAAAGCCCTGAGAAAGGCCCGGCTTGACGAAGCAAGGGACGTGGATGCACAGGTACTTATTACTACCTGTCCCAAGTGCCTGGCCCACCTGAACTGCATGAAGGATGAACAGGAATCGGTCGAGCAGTACGATTACGATATTAAGGACCTTACAGTGTTCCTTGCCGAGCAGATGGGAGGTAAGTAATATGAGTGATATTATTAAAACATCTGATTTTGATATGGAGTTCAGGGATGAGGTGTTCAAGGAACCGGATGCCGATAAAATCACCCTGTGCTTTAACTGTACAGGATGTACTTCCGGATGTCCCATGGCCGAACAGGAACCCGAATACAATATCCGTAAGTTCCTGCGTATGGCAAACCTTGGCATGAAGGATGCCCTGTTGAACAGCCCGTATCTCTGGTACTGCACTACATGTTATAAATGCCAGGAGAGGTGTCCCCAAGGTGTAAAGAATGTGGATACCCTGCTAAAGATCAGGACCATTGCAATCGATAATGGTATCATGCTTGATAATCACAGGAAGGTAAGCCAGTTGGTGATCAAGTTCGGACATGCAGTTCCAATTAATGACGATGCTAAAGAGAAACGCAAGGACGTAGGACTGGATGATACTCCGCCTACTGTGCATAAGTTCGAGGATGCACTGGGTGAGGTTCAAAAATTGATAAAGATTACTGGTTTTGATGAACTTGTTGCTGATAAGGAGGAAACATCATGAGTAAATTATCATTCTTCCTGGGTTGTATTGCACCTAACCGATATCCCGGCATAGAAGTTGCTACTGTAAAAACACTTGAAAAACTGGGCATTGAACTGGTAGACCTTAAAGGTGCTTCCTGCTGTCCTGCTCCAGGAGTGTTTCGGTCATTTGACAAGATCACATGGCTGGCACTTGCATCCAGGAATGTAACGCTTTCGGAAGAGATGGGACTGGATATCCTTACTGTATGTAACGGGTGTTTCGGATCCCTGGTCGATGCCAACAATATCATGAAAGAAGACCCGGGACTTAAAGAAGAAGTTAATAAGATATTAAAGGAGATCGGACATGAATTTAAAGGTACGATCGAAGTGCGCCACATTATCGAGTACCTTTCCCAGGAAGTAGGACCTGAAAAGATCAAAGCAGCAGTTACCATCCCTATGGGCCTCAACGTTGCCCTTCACTACGGATGCCATCTGGTCAAACCAAGTAAAGAGAGGCATCTTGGAAGTGTGGAGAACCCCAGGTTCTTTGATGAACTTGTAGAAGCAACTGGCGCTACCAGTGTGGACTATGAGGATAAAATGGCATGTTGCGGAGCAGGCGGCGGTGCACGTACGGCAGTACTTGATACTTCACTCCAGATGGTTGTGAACAAACTGGAGCACATGAAAGCAGCCGGTGTGGATTGTATCATTGATGCATGTCCTTTCTGTCACCTGCAGTTTGATGTCGGCCAGACAGAGGTCAAGAAAAAATTCGATAAGGTATATGATATACCTGTTGTGCATTATTCACAGCTTCTGGGACTTGCTATGGGTCTTCCGTTGAGTGAACTGGGTATTGACCAGAACCTGATAGTAAATGAAGAATTTAATAAAAAGATCGAGAGGATCAGAGGTGGTGCAAATGAGTAAATTAGTTGGTGCTGTGGCTATTGCCGGCGGAGGAATAGCTGGTATCCAGAGTGCCATTGATCTGGCAAGCAGCGGATTGAAAGTTTATTTGATCGAGAGCAGCACAACCATTGGTGGCAAGATGGCCCAGCTGGATAAGACATTCCCGACACTGGACTGTTCGATGTGCACCCTATCTCCAAAACTGGCTGAAGTGGCCCGCCATCCTAATATTGAACTCATGACCTACAGTGAGATCACAGGAATTACAGGTGAACCCGGAGATTTCACAGTAACTGTGAAGAATAAGGCTACATACGTGGATTATGATAAGTGTACTGCCTGCGAGTTGTGCGTTTCCAAATGTCCTGTTAAAGTGCCTGATGAATACAATGAAGGCCAGAATAACAGAAAAGCCATCTACCTGGCATTCCCACAGGCAGTACCGAGAGTATTTACCATTGATGCGGATCACTGCTTATACCTGAACAAGGGTAAATGCGGCAATTGCCAGAAAGCATGCGAGAACGATGCTATTAATTTCGAGGATACGGACAAAGAAGTAGACATTAATGTTGGAAGTGTTATCTTAAATACCGGGTTCGAACCCTACGATGCTTCAAACCTGGAGCAGTACAGGATCGACCATCCCAATGTGGTCTCATCACTGGAATTCGAGAGGCAACTGAGTTCATCAGGACCCTTCGAAGGTCATGTGACACTTGCTGACGGGTCGCATCCGAGGAGAATAGCCTGGATACAGTGTGTAGGTTCCAGGAGTCCTGAGATAGGACGCAATACCTGCAGCAGTGTTTGCTGTATGTATGCCACCAAAGAAGCTATGGTGGCTATGGAACACGATCTTGATCTTGAGACTACTATTTTCAATATTGATATACGTGCTTTTGGTAAGGGATTCGAGGAATTCTACCAGAAGGCTAAGAATGAGAAGGGAATACGTTTTATCAACAGCCGCCCGTCTGGTGTGGAAGTTGACCCTGTGACAGATAATATCTCTTTAAAATATGAGGCAGAGGACGGCAGCGGGATCAAACGCGAAGAGTTTGATATGATCGTGCTGTCTATCGGACTTACACCCTCGGACAGCAGCAAGAACCTGGCAAAGATAGCAGGCGTGGAGATGGATGATAACGATTTTGTCAAGACAAAGATAGATCATCCGTTGGAGACGTCAAAACCTGGTATCTTCGTTTGCGGTGCCATGCAGGCTCCGAAGGATATCCCTGATACTGTGGCAGATGCCAGCGGAGCTGCAAGTAAAGCAGCATCGTTGTTATCCAGTGAAAGAGGGAACCTGGTAACTGAGAAAAAATACCCGCCTGAGAAGGATATGGGGGATGAGATCAGGACCGGTGTGGTAGTATGCCGCTGCGGAATAAACATTGGCAATATAGTAGATGTACCTGATGTAGTAGAGTATGCTAAGACACTACCGCATGTTGTACTTGCAAAAGAGGAAGTATATGCCTGCAGTACGGATAGTCTGGAGGGTATTGCTGATCTGGTCAGGGAGCATAACCTGAACCATATGGTAGTTGCATCATGTACGCCAAGAACCCATGAGCCTTTGTTCAGGGAAACACTTATGGAAGCGGGTCTCAACCCGTATTTGTTCGAGCTGGCCAATATCAGGGAACACTGCAGCTGGGTCCACCAGAACAATAAAGAAGAAGCTACTAAAAAGGCCAAGGATATTATCAGGATGAGTGTATCAAGAGCCAATCTGCTTCAGCCGCTGTACCAGGAGAAACTTGAGTTCAATAAGGACGCTCTTGTGATCGGTGGTGGTATCGCAGGTATGAACGCTGCACTTGATATTGCTGAAAAAGGATTCAAAGTGACGCTTCTTGAGAAAGAGTCTGAACTTGGAGGAATGCTGCTTAAGTTCACACATCTCCAGGACGGACGGACAACTAAGGAAGTACTGGAACCCATAATACAGAAAGTGGAATCCAACCCGAATATTACTGTGCACATAGAAACTGAACTGACTGAGCAGGAAGGTTCTATGGGTAATTTCAAGGGTCATATCAAAGGTGCGAATGTTGATGAGGATATTGAGTTCGGTGTAGCAATTATTGCTACCGGTGCAAATGAACTTGAGCCTGAAGGTTACTTCTCATACGGCGAATATTCCAATATCATAACCGAAAGCCAGCTTGAACAAAAGCTGGATGAAGGTGTGGATGCCAAGAATGTAGTGTTCATACAGTGTGCAGGCGGGCGAAATGATGAGAGGCCTTACTGTTCCAGAGCATGCTGTACTGTTGCAATGAAGAATGCCATCCGGCTAAAAGAATCCGATCCCGATAGGAATGTTACTATATTGTATAGGGATATCAGAACCTTTGGGGTCTGGGAGGAGCTGTATACCAAAGCCAGGGAACTTGGTGTGGTATTTATGCGCTATACTGAGGACAAGGAGCCGGAAGTGAGCGAAAAAACAGTGCGTATATTCGATCACCTGATGAATATGGATTTCGAGATCAATTACGACCTGATGGTCTTGAGTGCACCTATGGTCACTCCCGAAACAAATGAACTGCTCGCACCGATGTTCAAGGTAACGCTGGATGCTAACAGGTTCTTCCTGGAGGCGCATATTAAATTGCGACCAGTAGAATGTGCGACAGATGGTGTGTTCTTAGCCGGAACTTCACAGGCGCCTAAACTGGTTGACGAATCTGTCAGCCAGGCATCTGCGGCAGCATCCCGTGCATGTACTATCCTTTCAAGGGATTTCCTTGAGACTATAGGAAATGTATCAGTGGTTGACCCCGAGTTATGCATTGGCTGCGGTCGGTGTACCCTGGTATGTCCGTACAATGCACCTGAACTCAAAGAGGTTACGGTCGAAACCGAAGAGATCGTATATATCACAAAGAAGAGCGAGATCAACCCGGCAGTATGCAAAGGATGCGGATGCTGTGCAGCTGAATGTCCGACCGGTGCAATAACTGCAAGACATTTCACAACACCCCAGATAATGGCTGTAATAAAAGCTTATGGGGAGGGGATATAAATGAGCGATTTCGAACCTGACATATTAACATTCTGCTGCAACTGGTGCAGTTACGCCGGAGCCGATCTGGCAGGTGTATCACGATTGCAGTATCCCACAAACAACCGTATCATAAGGGTGATGTGCAGCAGCAGAATTGAACCGATACATATCCTTGAAGCGTTAAAGGAAGGCACTGACGGTATATTGGTAACAGGCTGCCATATAGGCGACTGCCACTATATCGAAGGTAATATTCATACTGATGAGAGGATGAAGGAGATCGTAGATGCATTAGAACACCTCGGTCTGAAGGACAGGCTCCATCTGGAGTGGGTCTCAGCAGCTGAGGGTAAGAAATTCCAGGAGACTAATACTGATTTTGTAGAAAAGATAAGGGCATTGGGCCCTAATCCTCTAAAGGAAAAAGCAAAGGAGGAATAACATGACTGAACAAGAAGCAATAACAAATGAAGAACCAGAGGAATTGAGAATTGGAGCTTTCATCTGTGAATGCGGTGTGAACATCGCAGGTGCAGTGGACTGTTATGCAGTGGCAGATTATATTTCCACTCTTCCAAATGTGGTCACATCCGTGGTTAATAAATATACATGCAGTGATGCGGGACAGGCAGAGATAAAGAATGCCATCAAGGATCTGAACCTGAACCGTGTGCTTGTGGCGTCATGTACGCCTAAGACCCACGAACCCATTTTCAGGGCCTGTGTAGAAGAAGCAGGGCTAAATCAATACCTGTTCGAGTTCGTGAACATCAGGGAACACTGCAGCTGGATACACATGTGGGAGAAAGAAGACGCTACCAGGAAGGCAAAAGAGCTTGTCCGAATGGGTGTGGCAAGGGCTGCATTACTGGAGCCTTTAGAGTCAAGCGAAGTGCCGGTGACGAATAAAGCGCTGGTTATAGGCGCTGGTGTCACAGGTATGCAGGCAGCCATGGATATTGGCGATATGGGATTCCAGGTATACCTGGTGGAACAGGGACCTTCAATCGGCGGCAAGATGGCCCAGCTTGACAAGACGTTCCCGACAAATGATTGCAGTATCTGTATTCTTGGTCCTAAGATGGTGGAAGTTGCCAGGAATGAAAATATTGAGATAATGAGCTACTCTGAAGTGGAGGAAGTTGATGGTTATGTGGGTAACTTTAAGGTAAAGGTGAAGCATAAGCCGCGGTATCTCAATATAGATGAGTGTACCGGATGCGGCCTGTGTACGGAAAAGTGCCCTGTCGAAGTACCATATATTGAGTTCAATGAAGGGATAGGTACCAGGAAAGCCATCTATACCCCATTCCCCCAGGCAGTGCCATTGAGGGCACTGGTGGATAAATCAATTTGCATTGACTGCGGTGCGTGCATAAAAGCATGCGAGCGCGGTGCTATTGATATGGACCAGCAGGAAACCTTCTCTGAACTTGATGTGGGTGTTATTGTGGTGACTGCGGGTTATGATGTGTACGATCCTGAACCGAACAATGATTTTGGTTTCGGTTTGTATGATAATGTGATCACTACTATGGAGTTCGAGCGGCTTATCAATGCCAGCGGACCGACAATGGGTAAAGTAGTACGACCCAGCGATGTTAAGCCACCCAAGCGAATAGGGTTTGTACAGTGTGTTGGTAGCAGGGATCAGAATTCTAACATATATTGTTCCAGTTTCTGTTGTATGGCATCCCTAAAGAATGCCCAGTTGCTCAAGGAAAAATATCCTGAAACAGAAGTATATATTATGTATATGGATATGAGGACACCTTTCAGGATGTATGAGGAGTTCTATAACAGGGCAAGGGATATGGGTATCAGGTTCATAAGAGGCAGACCTGCAGAGGTTACCGAGGATGACGACCATAATATTATTGCTAGGATAGAGGATACCCTGACCAATGAGATCGTAAACCTGGAACTTGACCTGATGGTACTGAGTGTAGGTGCGGTGGCGTCAGAGAGTACTGAGACAGTGCGGCAGATCCTGAAGGTAAGTAAGGCTGCGGACGGATTCATGATGGAAGCACATCCGAAGTTGAAACCTGTTGACACTACACTGGACGGTATATTTATCGGCGGTATGACCCAGGGACCCAAGGATATTCCATATTCAATTTCCCAGGGCAGTGCATGTGCGGCCCGTGCAACACGGTTTTTGGCACAGGGCAAGGCCCTTACCGAGGGAATAACTGCTAAAGTGGATGAAGATATCTGTGTGGGTTGCGGTGTGTGCGTACCTATGTGTCCATTCCAGGCGCTGTCAGTTGAAGATGATAAGTTGAAGATCATCACAGCCCTGTGCAAGGGTTGCGGTACCTGCATGGCAGCCTGTCCTACAGGTGCTTTGAATCAGAGTCATTTCAAGAATGAACAGCTGCTGGCACAGGTTAAGAATGTGTTTGCTTACGGGGAGGTGTGATCATGGCCGAAGAAGGATGGGAACCCAAGATAGTGGCGTTTTGCTGCAACTGGTGTAGTTACGGCGGAGCTGATACGGCAGGTATGGGCAGGTTCCAGCAGCCAGCATCGACCAGGGTTATCAGGGTCATGTGCTCTGGCAGGATAGATCCCCTACATGTATACAATGCTTTCCTTGAGGGTGCGGATGCGGTGCTGGTCACAGGATGCCACATTGGTGATTGCCATTATGTGAACGGCAATGAGAAGACCGAAGTGAAGTATAATTTTTTGGAAGAGATGTTACAGCAACTGGGTCTGGAGCCTGACAGGCTGCACCTGAACTGGATTTCTGCCAGTGAAGGTGAGAGGTTTGCCAATTTCATAAATGAGGTTACGGCAAAGGTAAAGGAACTGGGACCCAGTCCGCTTAAACCTGAAGGGGTGAAGTAAGATGGTTAACGTAGGAGATATGCTGGTAGGATATGCCACTGATGAAGATGTGCGCAAGCGCGGTGCTTCCGGTGGATTGGTAACTGCCGTACTGGCCGCAGCCCTGGAGAAGGGACTGGTCGAGAACGTGGTGGTAATGAAACATGTCAATGAGTTTGAAGCTGTGCCTATCATCACTGATGATGTGGATGAGGTGTTAGCATCTACGGGCAGTCTGCATTCAGTGCCTGTTAACCTGGCAAAGTATGCGATGGGTCGTAAGGTTGCAATGCCTGCCAAACCATGTGATGCACAGGCTGTTATTGAACAGACCAAGCGTGATATGATCGACCTGGATAATACCTATGTCGTGGGATTGAATTGCGGTGGCAGTATGCATCCGGTTACTACCAAGAAGATGCTTGCTGCAATGTATGATATTGACCCTGAAGATGTGGTTGGTGAAGATATCGAAAAGGGTAAATTGATATTTAAGACAAAGAACGGTGAAGAGAAGGCCATAGCCATCGATGAACTGGAAGAAGCAGGTTTCGGAAGGCGCGAAAGCTGTCGTTTCTGTACGCTTAAGATACCTGTGAATGCAGATCTTGCATGTGGTAACTGGGGCGTGATCGGGGACATGGCTGGCAGTGCAACATTCTGCCAGGTGATGAACGATAAGGGTGTAAAACTTCTGGAGAACGC
>DAOUWY010000057.1 GCA_030666885.1 Methanosarcinales archaeon | reverse complement strand
GGGGACAGGTCTGATATGTCATATTCACGGAACTCGGCATACTCGCACCCCTCATCGCTCTTCCAGTCAGGGTCAAGTGTAAAACCAGGTATGCGTTCTTTCAGGTAAGATTCAGTAGTAGCGTCTGGCTCAATAATACCTGCCTTACCACCCATCTCGATTGCCATATTGCTGATGGTCATGCGCTGGCTGATATCCAGGCTCATTATTGCCTCACCGCCATACTCTGCCGCCATATACATAGCACCGTCCGCCCCCACATCCCCGATCAGGTGCAAAATGATATCCTTGCTGTACACCTTATCAGGCAGGCGGCCGTTCACATCGAACCTGATGGTCTGGGGCACCTTGAACCACAGCCTGCCTGTAGCGAACACCGCAGCCATATCCGTACTGCCGATGCCTGTGGAAAAAGCTCCCAGCGAGCCATAGGCGCAAGTATGGCTGTCACTACCCACCACAAGGTTGCCGGGTCTGGCCCAGCCCTTTTCCGGTACAACCTGGTGGCACACCCCCTCAAAAACGTCATAGTTAGTAATGCCCTGTTCGGCTGCGAACTTTCTCAGCATGATGTGGTTCTGGGCCGCATTCAGCGAGTCGGCAGGTACCTGGTGGTCGAACAGGATCACGATCTTGTCCGGGTCCCATACCTTTGGGTCGGTTTTGTCCTTCATGATCTCCTTAAAACCCTGTACAGCCAGGGGTCCGGTGATATCATGGGTCATAGCGCAGTCAATGTCTGACATAACGAACTCCCCTGCCCTGACTGGCCTACCCGAAGCTTTTGAAAAGATCTTTTCTGTGATAGTGAGATTATCAGTAGTCATAGAATGGATGTATATGGGCGGAAATATAATAAAATTATTGCAGCACTAAAATTTTCATTCCCTTTACCGTGCAATCATTTCCTGCTGCCCTATTACATTATACAGTGCCACTACAAAGGAGAACTGCATCAGTATCAGCAGGTAGAGCACTCCCAGTACCACATGCCCTTGTGTCAGTACCAGCGAGAACAGGATGCCAAAAACAAACGGCAGCACATATCCCAGCCGTTCGTAGCGCTTAAGCCTGATGCATACCTTTGCTTCCAGTCTGAACAGCCGTTTCAGCAGATACCTCATACCCTTTTTCTTACCGAACCTGAAAATGAGGTACAAAGGTATGGTAATAAAGAAGAAATAAATGAAGAGGATAATGCCGTAAAGCATCACGATGAACATTACGAACGACATGGGTATCATGATGCCGATAAGACCTGGAATCTCTTTAAGCTTTACTCCCCTGTGGTCAAGAAATATCACCATATTTTTTCCTATATGTATCCTTTTGAAGAATAGCCTCAGGATAAGGCCCAGCATGGCAAATACAGGAATTATAATGAGCAGGGCACTGATAACGCTGCCAACCGGGTCCACATGGTTCCTGATGCCTATGGTAAATGGATATGTTACCAGCTGGAGCAGGAGCAGGACTATTGGAAGATTAATGTCTTCAAGTTTTTTCAGGTAGTCCATGCCCTTCCACCCTGCCCTAAGCCAGCATGCAGGCAGTCTGCTTGTGCCTGAATACAAGGAACACGGCCGGTTTTTCCGAGTTTGTCCTGTGCCGCACTCCGGCAGGCACCAGTATACCAGTGCCGGGTTTCAGCTCAATGGTGGGATTGTCTGATTCAATGACAACCTCACCCGTGTAGTGAAGGAAGAACTCGTCATAATCGTGGACGTACCATTTTCCCCTCCCCTCACACAGCACGGCGCGCAGTAGCGAGTCGTCGATGAACACCATATTAAGGGGGCGGCGGGGCGATTCCAGTTTCTTGACTTCCTTTTCAAAATCAATACGTTGAATATCCATGTGATTTACTCCGTTTGTAAATAATCAATACATTCTCAATTATAATATTATCCTGAGATTTCAGTGATTCGTTTAGGATAACACTGCGACGTTTCTTAGAACGTTAATGTTATATTTGTAAAAAATAGACAAAATGTCACAAAATGACAAAAACTGTCCGTACTGCCCCCAGATATGATGTGATGTTTGGTGACGGCAAATTCAATGCCACCCTCCTGATAGGACCTGACCCTTTCGGTGCTTTTTATGATTATAGTGTCTTCCAGGGGGTCAGGCTCAAACTCAAGAAAACCGGTTTTGAGCTTACCGGACACAAGGTCGGGTTGGATATCTTTGAAACTGTGTTCAACTATAATGGTGACAGTATCAGGGCACGGATAAGGCTGGTCCATGGCCGGAGTTATTCGGGGGGCCTGCAGGAACTCTGGCGGGAATCATTGGCATACGAAGATTTAGTATATCTTAAAAGCCATGCAGGATACGGGAAACACTTGAGCCTGAGTGATGATGTTAGTTGCTTTACCGATGCCATGAAGGAAGGATTCAGTCATCCGGACAGGAAAATATACCAGTTGTATTACCTTGATTGCTGCAAGAGTGAGATGTATTACAGGGACGTGTTCCGGGAGTATATGGGATATAAAGGTGTGGACCTGATACTTCATCAGTGGTTCTGCAATTATATTATTATCGGGCCTGTAGTGGTGCTGTTAAGGGAGTTGATGGCGGGATTGGATTTTGAGATTATTGTGTCCAAGATGAACGATGAGTACGGAGTACCACATGTGGATGTGGAGGACGATCCGAAGGATTTGAAGCAGGACCGTAAGATGGTTACGTATTGTGTGGGTTGATGGTGGCTAACCAGACCAACTATGAGAACTGATATCAGGTATGCAACGAGAATGCCGATCATAACATTTCTAGTGGTATATAACCCATTTTCGTCACAATAAATTATAAACCCTGTCAGTGGACCACATCAATTTTCAAATCTGTTCTACATCTTCTTAATCCCAATCGATTCCTCGAAATGGGAGTCGGAAAGATTATAGAAAACCATTCTCATACTCGCATTATCTCGTTCTTTGAGTGTCTCGTAAAGCCATTGCTCGATTTTTTCTTTTTGCTGCTCGATTGACGTGAGTTCACGGTATATTCGTGATTCGTTGAAATGCGCTCTATCAATTCCAATAATGAGGTCACAAGCGGTTGTTTTGAACCAGTCAACGGCATTGAGGTAACTCCCGGGATCCAGACAACAATAGAAGGTGAGGATCTTTGCAATATCACTGGTAGATATGTCTTTTTTCCGGTTTTTACTGGTTTATTCTGGCAATGGAAATAGTTTCGAAAGGCCCCGTTCATTGTCCCATAAGTGGTTCAATAAGCTCACCCACCACCACAATACATCCTATCACCATCACTCCTTCATCTGCTTCACATACTTCACCCAGCGCCTGGCATCTTCCAGCTTGTCCCGCAGAGCAATCTCATCAAAATCAGCCATTTTTATCTTACCCTCCTCCAGATCCCGCAGATCCATAATAGCCCTTACCAACCCGGCTGCCTCATCATAGAGCTGTTCAGCCTGGGTCCTGGTAAGTTTTGCCTTCTCAAGTCGCTCCTCATCAAACTTTTCCTTCTGGTCCAGGTGGAGGATCAAGCCTTGAACACAAATTTTTTCCTTGTCTGTCAATCTTCTTTTCCTGGTCAATTTCCATACCAGATTACGCAGCTTTATTTCACGACCATCAACAGTAATTTGTTCAGGCACAACCTCCCCCACCCATGCCAGATACCTGTGAAGTCCATGCAACATATGGTCACGCTCTTTCTGGGGTATGAGCTCCTCAATGTCAAACTCTGTTAAATCATCATCCAGTTCATTCATTGCCGAAAGCCTCCTTGTATCAGTCTATCAACTCACCTGTACTGCGCACCCATTTGGAAGTCAATTCTCCCTGCCCATGATGGGATGCTGATCTTGCATATATTGTGTTCCCAGCACGTATGTATTATACCGTATTCCATATACGTTCAATAAACTGTCAAACAATATAACTATTTTGGGATCAATTCCCCATTTCACAAGTACGTTTGTGCAAGACGCATTGACATACTTATCTGGCCGGAAACATCATTATCAGTCACATCCCCATGCCCGGGATACATAACCTTAACATCCAGCCCACAAAGAAGCTTCAGCGATTCCACAAGCTGCTCCTGGCTGCCGCCAGTCAGGTCAGTGCGCCCGAAACTGCCGTTGGGGAATACAGTATCCCCTGTGAACAGTATCCTTGACCCGGCATGGTACAGGCTGATGCTACCTGGTGTATGGCCGGGAGTATGGATCACTTCCAGGCTGCTGCCATCCCCCAGGTCTATCAGTTCCCCTGCACACAGCAGGCGGTCCAGTGTAAAACCTGCC
This sequence comes from Methanosarcinales archaeon, assembly GCA_030666885.1. Classification (GTDB taxonomy): domain Archaea; phylum Halobacteriota; class Methanosarcinia; order Methanosarcinales; family Methanocomedenaceae; genus Methanocomedens_A. Next base: position 4,838 of record DAOUWY010000057.1, on the reverse strand, counting down.
CCGTTGGCCCCGAACATTGCAGACACATTTGATACATCATCATCCAGCAGATACATATCATCCCCATGCAGTGCCACACTTGCCCCGGTCCTTTGCCTTACTTCCTCCACTGCACCCCAGTGGTCATAATGCCCGTGGGTAAGGATGATAGTCTCAATCCCTTCGGGGTCCATTATTTCTGTAATCCTGTCCAGGATATATGATGCATTCATTCCCACATCGACCAGTACAGGTTTTTCCGTTAAGATCAAAAATGCATTGGCATCATAGGGTGAACTGTTGATCTGGTATACTTTCATATCTTGCTCCATTTTTTTAAAAATCAAATAACCGGGCCTGGTTTTTCTTCACCGTAGTCTTACTTTTTCTTGCCTGGTTGCCAGTATGCCCCGTTTCCAGGCCGCCACCGAAATCCGCAAGTCCCTTTTGCTTCTCATCATAATCCAGGACCGATGCATCCACGCCCAGTTCCCTCAGGATACGCTCCACAGGCGGAAGTACCTGTTTTTTGACATAATAATCAACATCAAGAGTAATATTATTCTCCTTCACATACTCCGGGTCCTCTGCCCTTTCAACAAACAGTCCGCTGCCAGCTGTTATCACAAAAGGTATCCTGTCCCCGATCGAAGGCACAAATCCTGAGCGCCCCCTCATTTTCTCCACAACAGTCACATGGGGTTGTTTGTTACGGTAACTCTCTGTCTTTTTAGTATATTTCCTTGTCAGCACCAGGTCATTTATAGCCGAAGGCTCGGCTGCAATGTCAATATTCCTTACACTGTTGATGACCTGCCTGACATATGTAACAGCCTCTTCGACCCTGCCTTCCTTTAACACCAGTTCCAGCACATATTTCAGGGTCTTGCTGGTAAGCTCGCACCAGTCACGCCTGATGGTTTCCATGCCCTTTACCTTGATACTGTCAGACCAGCCTTTGGCGCCCGGTTCAAATACCCAGACCGCATATCGCTTCTTGGCAATGAAAATGGAACGCCTGGAAAAACTCTCGAACTCCAGCTCCATCGGGTCAGGCAGTGTATCAGATACGATACCTGAAATCTTGCGCCCCACTGCACCCGCATCATCCAGTGATATACCTTCAGGTGACAATTTCACGAACACACTGTCAGTATCCCCGTACACCACTGACAGGTCGATCTTTTGTGCTTTATCCCTGTCCAGTCCTTTCTCTGCAAGTTCCGTATCCCGGTACGCCTGGCCATTGATAATGTATATACTGCCGATTAGCCCTTCCACGACCTGCTTGGTGTTCAGGATATTTTCCCTGCCAAAACTGGTCACTGAATTGGCCAGCGTGAGACTATACAATTTTGCCCTTGTGTATCCCGAATAACCGTAATAACTGTTCAGCAGTATCTTCAGGGCATGCTGAGTGGCATCCAGTACCCGGGCTTCATCTCCTGAGGCATCTTTCATCCTCTGCTTGGTCTCGATCCGCCGGTTCAGCAACCCCTCCAGAATAGTAGGCACAATGCCGCGCACAACGTCTGAGGATACGTACTTGCCGCCCGAAGGCGTTACCACTACATCCCCTTCAGGCGCATCACCCACGATCTCAGTAGTATAGCACAGGTTGTGCGCCATCATAATGGTAGGATAGAGCGACTTGTAATCCAGTATGACCACATCTTCCAGCAGGCCTTTTTTTGGTTCCAGCACCTCGCCGCCTTTTAGTTCTTCACTTTTTACCCGCCGCTGGTGGGCCAGGTCGTTATCGGGCCTGGGCGACATGACCCTGTTGTGGGAACGGTACTCCCTGAGCAGGATGTTCTCTACCATATTTGTCTGGCCGCCGTCAAGGATATCCTGGATCAGGGTGCCGCTTACCCTGGATAATGCCATGAACCTGTCCAGCAGGCTTAACTGCTGCAAAAGGTCCATTGCCAGTTCAGCATCCCGCCTGGCATAATCGACAAATTTCCTGAACTTCCCACCTGTATCGTTCCAGTATTCTTCCATATCTGCCGGACTGACATCCAGCTTCTCCTTATCCAGTAGTTCCCTGGCAGTGTTCTTCAGCGTATATTGCTTCAGGCTGAAATCCCGCCTGATTATGGGCAGTACGTCCACAGCAACACGACCGGCCAGATAGATTTTTGTAACATAACCGATCTTGCGGTAGAACACTGACCTGCCGTCACGGCCCATTGCCGATTTTATCTTGATCTTGCGCCCCGCATTCAGGGTCTTTATTCTGTCCACGATATATGGAATATCGAAACCATTCGAATTGTATCCAACGAACACATCAGGGTCATATTCCCTGATAATCTTAAAGAAGCGCTCCAGCATACCTACTTCATCAGGGAAGGTTTCTGTGTCGCCCTCCAGGGCGTTTGCTTTTTTCGACAACAGGACAGTAGTACTGCTGCCATTGAATTCCGGTTGGAAGGTGCAGCTTATCATGATAATTGAGGCTTTTTCAGGTACGGGCATGCCGCCGTTGATTGGCAGGCATTCGATATCGAATGCCATGTATCTTAACTGGGAATTTGGGATAATATCCACAGGTGTAACAGTATCTGCCACTATCTTGACCTGTGATTCCACTTCGAACAGGTTGATACCATTGAATTTATCCTCTTCCAGCGGTTTTGAATCGGTCTCGACCCAGGACATGCCGCCGATGCCAGAATCGATCATGAACCGGTTCCTGAACAGTATATCGGTCTCATATATCCCTGAGACGCCCCTGGTATTCAGGATATCATCCCTTATGGCTGGTACGCCTTTTGGGTCCTTGAGGATGAGTTTTAGCATAGTGGTAGGTTTATCAAAATATCCTACAGGTTCATAGCGTTTGGTTAGCTGTACGTCGGTGATGTGTTCTTTGAACGTTGTTTTGATATTCTCTGCCAGATCACCTGCCTTTCCAGGGTTATCTGGTTTTAAAAAGAAGTACGGCTTAAAGCCTGGTACAAAACAGCAAATACTCTGCCCGGCTTCGTTCTTACCGTACAGGCGTATGACCGGGCTGCCTAGATCATCATAGGTATAGTCGGCATCCAGTATCTGGAATTTCATCTGGTCATACAGTTAATTTGGAATTGACTTAAGAGTTTCCAAAAAAGGATGAATATTGGCTTTATAATTTTAGAAATGTAGCGCAGTATATAACAGGATCGGGGAATTCGGGAGTTATTCGGAGATACTACGATAGAGGGTCAGTTACTTATCTCAGCAAGTTTAAGGCCGATCAATCCCACAATTATCACAAAAATTAGTAATATTACTACATTTCCAAAGGCAGCATAAGCTGAAAATGTTGTATTGACAATAACAATCAGAATAATGAACACCGCTACAGCGCCAACTGAGGAAGCAATCTCAAGATATTCCTTTTTCATGAATTCTGGTAAGGTTGTAATAACTAATAAGTGTATCTTCATTAACAGTATCTCCGAACTATGGCGTCAATCCAGCGTCTGAAAATAAAACCCATTTTTGCAATATAATCCCTTATAAGACTTCATAAATTCGCCATCACTCCACCTATTTTTACAACATATTTAACAATAAAACTTAAAACCGATAGTGTAATAACCTAGTGTAACATTATACCAGGTATGACATTCATTAGAAAAATAAAGCAACGTGGAAAAATATACTATGCAGAAGTTGAAAATCAATGGATTGATGGGAAATGTGTTCAAAAACACATCAGATCATTGGGCACCGACCCCGAACACCCAACAAACATACCAATTGAACCAACCCATTTCTCATACCTGTCTTTGCGGTTAATGCAAGGTTCACTCACACCGAATGATCTCTTTGAGATGTTAGAAAATATGGGCCAGCCGGTGAAAAAAGAAGACCTTAAACGACTAGGTATTCACTACGATTTTGAAAAAAAAACCTACTCCATCTCCCTATTTTACAAGAAGAATTCAAAATAAAAAACAATGTCTGAAATGAGATTCACCTGCTGAATGATTCAGTAGGTGAATATCGATGGAATTCACCAACAGACATATTGAACTGGAATTACTTCAAGAAACTTAAGAACTATCTCACAGAGAATTTATGTTTCATAAATTTTGTGGAGGTGTGAAAACTCTTGCTAAAAGTTCTTTATCTATCATGAGCAATCCATTGCCATCTTCTCCAGCAAGTTTCAATCTGGATAGAATCTCATTATCATTACCTTCCTCTTCTATCTGTTCGGTAACAAACCACTGTAGAAAGATGTTCGTAGCATGATCCTTCTCACTAATCGCAAGATCAACAAGATCATTGATAGACTTTGTGACAAACTGCTCATGTTTTAATGTCTTCTCAAACATATCAAGAGACGATTCGAATTCAGTAGGTGGTTGGTCGATTGCCATAAGTTTTACCTGTTGGCCCTGACTGTCAATATAGTCATAGATCTTCATTGCATGGGCCATCTCCTCCTGGTACTGGACCATGAACCAGTTAGCAAAACCCTTAAGCCCGCTATATGAACTATAAGCAGACATGGACATGTATAAGTATGCTGAATAAATCTCTTTGTTCAACTGATTATTCAGCGTATCCGTCATCTTTTCACTTAGCATAGTATTACCTCTTTTGCATTTTTATTGTATATAAAGTATATATTTTCATTTAAATAGAGATTATTCGATCGATTATATATTTTGTGGTAAAAAATATAATTATTAAAACAAGGTATATTATGGCATTAATATATAAATCTATATATAAGAACGCATACCATACCAAATCTTATTGATATAGTACAGCATATGATTGATAATCCAATGTAAATATAGGAGGATATATTATGCAATCTTACGAATGTACAGCATGCGAATATGTATATAATCCAG
>DAOUWY010000261.1 GCA_030666885.1 Methanosarcinales archaeon | reverse complement strand
CTATTATCCCATCCCCCCAGCTTCACATCAGACTGTTACCAGCCTGGGTGTGGGGTTTTGTTCTGAGGTGGTGGCTAACCTTTCCTCAGGTTGGATTTGCACCAACTGGCGAGTATGAATTTATCTCGGCACTCCCGTGTTATCTGTGTTCTATTCAAACTAAATTGGTAAATTATAAAAAATCATTGGTTATTTGGAAAACAATATATATCGAGCCAGTCAAACTCCTTAATCGATGACTAATGTTCTGGAATATAGTTATGTAGTCCTGACACTGGCTTTCACCCTGTTACCACTTGGCGAACTGTGGTGCATATACGATTTGCAATTCCAGGATCAATTGAGCATATCCATGAGGATATAAAAAGAATGAGCAGGCTTCAAATATGATGAACTCAAATTTCCCGCAGTTCTTTAACACCCATATTGATCGATACTTCGGCTATATCAGTACTGTACTCGGATATCCGCTGCAGACTCTCAATGATCGATCTCATTTCAGTACCGGATATGCAAGTATCTGCATTCGTTCTGTTCTTCTTCGCAAGAGAAAAACCTGCATTTACAGCTTTTTTCGCATTTGCAATGACCCTGTTCGCATATTTTACATCGTTTTCTGCGAGCGATCTAACCGCATCTGTGAAAACATTACGAACATGCACCCCCATCTTAAAGACCAGATCACCTTCATCAATACCGTGATCCAGTTTGATGATATTCTGTGCCATCCGCTCTGCATGATCGCCAATCCGCTCCATGCTCTTTGTGGCAAGCCGGTATCCGAGGCATTCTCTTGGGCATTTGATCCCGATCTTCTCGGAAAGCTGCGGGTCCTCGATCGCTGCTTTGAGCTGCCGTACTGTCAATAAATAGAAACGGTCTACTTCATTATCCCGCTGGATAACGTCCTTTGCAAGTTCAGGATCATGGTCACGCAATGCGCGCATGACATCCTCCAGCATCGATGCCACAAGCCTGGACATACTCTGCATTGCTTTATCGAGCGAAAGGTCACGGTAGTTGAGGAGGCTTTGCAGGATCAGTTCATTTCTTGACTCTTCAATGACCTCAAGACCGATCAACCTCTGGCGTGCAGCGTCCTTGATAAACTTCCTGTCAGATGCGCTGAATCCTTTACGTGAAACTAGTTTTATGATGTCATATCCGACAAGATAGTGTGCAACAAGGCACCTGAAGTTATCCTCGGGATCATCACCCTGAAAGAGTTCGATCGTTGCTTTATAAAGCCGCTCCTCAACCTTTGGTTCTGATGATATCAGAAGAGTCCGGTCCGGCTGCGGTGACAGTGTTACTGAATCCCCGGCCAAAAGCCCGACCTCCCTCACCCACTTGATGGGTAAGGACACGATGAATGTAGAACCACCTGTTAGCTGTATCTTTCTTTTTTCGGGTGTGATATCAGATCCCGCCTATATAGTATGTTGATGTTCCATATAGTTAATTATGAAATATATAAATACTACGTTTTGTCCCAACCGCAGCAGAGCTGCGGGGTATAATGGTTGAGATTAAATTCCTGCCTTTGTGGAAATGGCTTACACGCTGATGTGTTTTATTCATTTCAATTCCACCCAATCCTGGCCGGTCTTCCATGCCGGCTTTGCCAGCACATCCAGACAGCGTACTTGATCAGATACATGATCATACACTAAACTGATCACACATTAAAAAAATCCAGGCCGGAATATAGTGAACCTGCTTACCACCGATATCCTCCTGTCCCATTCTCTTAGAAGTCACAATTATCCCCACACCAAAACCCAGCTCATTCATACAGGCAAGCAATCCCTTCAAATCACTCTTTGATACTTTTTTGCCGTATTTCACTTCAATAGGCAGCAGACCAAAAGAGGTCTGCAACAATATATCCACTTCAAGTCTTGCTTTATTCTGCCAGTAGAACAGCTCAAAACCCAGGTGCTTTAAATGATTGTAGACAGCAGTTTCCATCATCAGTCCTTCCTTTGCACCTATCAGGTAGAAGAAAGCATTGTCACCGGCATATATCTTAGGGTTCTTCCTGAAACTCTTCAATGTGCTCTTAGAGTACAGGTAACTCCTGGAAATAAAGAACGAACTTGTAAGGTATTCAATATAGGTCTTAACAGTTTCATATTTAGTATTCAGGTTATTTGTCAGGGTATGGTAGTTGATAATATTGCCTGACTCCCTGACAAAAGAATAGAACATACCTTCAAGCACATCCGGACGTTTAACCTCAAACAGATTGATTATATCCCTGTAAAAAGTTAGGTCAAGTACAGTCTTAATATAATCCTTTATCCTTTCCTGGCCCGCAATCGGATACAATTCCGGATACCCGCCGGTGAGTGCATATTTATCGAATAATAATTTAATCTTCTCTGCATCAGCGGGATAGCTTAAATCAAATGCCTGTAAGCCATGGGTTTCAATAGCTACGTATTTTAGGAATTCTCTGAAAGAGAATGGAAAGACCCTGAGTATATCTATCCTGCCTACCAGACTCTCGCCTGAACCCATCATGATATTCATGGCAGATGAACCTGTCACTATGAATTTAACAGGATAATCCCTGTCATGCAGGGACTTTACCTCATCACCCCAGTCCTTGATTTTCTGTACTTCATCAAGCAATATATATACTTTATCCCCTTCACCCGGCACTTGTTTTAATATGTTCCTGAAATACAGGTCGAATATACGCCTGATAATTCTGTCTTCTCTTTTCACTACATCCATTGAAAAATACAATATCCTGGCAGGTTCTACCGTATCAAGCAAGTGCCGGATCAACTGTTTCATTGCTGTTGTCTTACCTACACGTCTGGGACCCACTAATGCCAGGACCCTGTTATAATCCAGGGCATCCAGGAGTTTATGGAATACTTCTCTTTGAATAAGCCCTTTTTCTGGTTCCGGTGAAGGCCCTGACCACCAGGGATTGAAAAGTGCCATATCTTTCAGGATATCCTGGTCTTCCATAGTTGATATATTCCAGCTACTGTAATATAAATATATCTTTATATTACAGTTGTTGGAATAAAAATGTCAACATATGTTACAGGTGCTGTAACAAATAAGTATTCGATATATCGTACAAAATTATAGAATTTTGTCTGCCATATCGGATACGCTATATATTTGAGGGTTTACCTTTATTTCCGGACATGGAGGAGTGTATGAATGCATTTCAGTGTATCGAGATTTGAGGAGAAAATT
>DAOUWY010000291.1 GCA_030666885.1 Methanosarcinales archaeon | reverse complement strand
TCATGCGGAGCAAATATTCCTGCCGGGTCTAAGTTCTGTGTAAACTGCGGTGCCAAAATGGGCGGAGGTATATCATGTCCAGAATGCAATGCAGAAGTACCTGAAGGTTCAAAGTTCTGCTTGAATTGTGGTGCGAAAATGGTAATAAATTGTCCACAATGCAATGCAGAGTTGCAGCCTGGTGCAAAATTCTGCCTGGAATGCGGTACAAAAATAGAATAGGAAAGTGGTCTGGATGGAAGTACAATGTCCCCAATGCGGTGCTGGCGTAAATGTGATCGAAGGACAGACATTTTTAACCTGTGAATACTGTTCTTCGGCTATTTATATTGATAAAAGCCAGGTAGTATTCCACTTTATGCTGGATCCTACTATTGACCAGCCTAATGCCGAAGCGTCCCTGAAACGCTGGATGGCAGGCAGTAAGACCGTAAAAGGCCTGGATAAAGAAGTGGTGGTGACAAAAACAGAGTTCATATATTTCCCTATATGGTATTTTAAGCTCATGCAGAACGGGGATGAGGTCATAAAGATCCAGCCTGCATCACCCACACCTATACCTGATATAAAAGAACTGTCTATTCCTGCCGGTAATCTCAGGTTCTACAACGAGGATGATGATGGCAATACTGCAATACAGGAGCCGCATGTACTGTATTCGTCAGCTGTGGAATGGCTTCTTAGTGAGGGGGTCGGGGTGCCCGACATTACACAAAGTGCAATGGTGCATATACCGCTTTATATATTTCATTATAAATACAAAGATGACTTGTATTACGCTGTGGTGGACGGGGTATCAAGCAAGGTCATGACTGCAGAATTCCCGTCAAAGTCCGAACTACCTTATTTGGTCGTTGGCGGAGGGGCAACAGCATTGTTCTTTGTCGAGGGAATGGTATTGAAATTTCCTGAAGTGCTGGCGGTGTATATTGTAACCGCTTTGATTGTGATCCTTGCTGCCACATTAGTCGCTGAGAAGGTGTAACAATGACAGACCAGAACAAACCGGAAGTTATTAAAGGACTTATGTGTCCGAGTTGCGGAGGCACTGTTGAACTGAGTGAAGGACAGAATGTCCTGAAGTGCCCGTATTGTGAGACCTCATTACTGGTAATGGGTGACGAGGGTGTAATACAGTATCATGTCAGTAGTAAGATAGAAAGGGATAGTGCCAAAGATGCAGTCATTAAGTGGTTAGGTAAGTTCGATAAAGACAGGAAGTTGAAAAAACAGGCAGAATTTACTGATATTTTCCTGATTCATATACCATTCTGGCGGTCGCTGGGTAAGGTCTGCGGCTGGATATTCGGTAATAAGGTAGAGCATGAAACGCATAAAGATAGTAAAGGTACTTCACATACCACTACAAGGAAAAAACCTGTTGAGCGAATGGTCATGCAGGATTATGTATGGAACAAAGCGGCATGTGATGTCTCCGAGTTCGGGGTAGAAGAAGTTGATGAATCCGGTATCAGGGGAAAACTTGAACCTTTTGATTTCTCTACGGTTGAGAAACAGGGCATGATATTCAGGCCCACTTCTTCAAGGACCGATTCTATGAAAGAATCTGAAGAATGGATGACAAGTAAAGCTCGATCCAGTGCCAGGGTAGATGAGGTTATCTTCCAGAAACTCAATGTAATCGGCAAGAAACTTTCAATTGTTTATTATCCACTATGGGTCATCAGGTATAGGTTCAAAGACCGGAACTACCAGGTGGTTGTGGACGGACTACACGGTAAATTGCTTTACGGCAGGGCACCGGGCAGTACGCTATACAGGGTATGTATGTTCGTAGGGAGCTTAATGATAGGGAACCTGATACTTACGGTGTCTGCCAAAGAATATTTTAGTTCGAGTTCCGATAATATTTATATACTGGGTGCTCTGGCAGGAGCTACATTTATCCTGTTCGGATTTTATAAATTCAGGTATGGTGGCGAAGTGATCGAAGGTGGAAAAAAAGATCATGATGTAACTGAAGCCATGAATTCAATAATGGGTGAAGATATTCAAAAAATTATAGGGGTGAAATAATGACAGATCCTTCAGGTCTGAGATTGGTAGCATTAAAATGTGAAAAGTGCGGCTCACTTTTGGATGCTGATCAAAATGATGTGGTTTATTACTGCAATAACTGTGACACAGGTTATGAACTGATCAATGAAAAGGATGAACTGGTACCGGCAGAGGTAGATTTTGCACTACCTGCTGATGTTATGGATGCTGAAATCATATATTACCCGTTCTGGGTATTTGATGCAGACGTAGAAATCAGTTCCAGGGATGCGAGTGGTACTGGCATTTTAGGAGATATTTTCAAGAAAAAAGGAGGCGGTGAGGATGTTACAAAACCTGTTGAAAAATTTTATGTACCTGCATTCGATACTTCGATGGAAAATATCAAGAGGTTAGGACTTGGATTCACCCAAAACCAGCCCGATTATGAAACTGTTAAGAAAGATAAGATCACGGGATGTATTTATTCCAGTAAAGATGCTGAAAAAATTGCTGAATTTATTTTCTTAAGTCTGGAAGCAGAAAAACCTGACATGATAAGCAATATTTCATATGATCTGGGCTTATCATCCCCTAAAATAGTTGGAATGCCATTTTACAGGACTGATGGTTCTGGTCTGGTCGATGGAATACTTGGAATTGATCTATGAAATAAACTCCCTGAATTAAACCTATATGGCTGGATGTCTATAAGGTATTTTGGAGATGGGGGTAACAACTGACAGATGTTCCGGAGAATTATGTAGAAAGATTTTGAGAACCATATGGGAACTGTGTGATTTACGCTTCATGCAAAGATACTTGAGACTTTTT
>DAOUWY010000262.1 GCA_030666885.1 Methanosarcinales archaeon | reverse complement strand
GTAATTTTTCCTGCCTGGTAAAGTTTGGCAGTGGCTTTTATTTCGCTGTTGTGCTCGTAGTCTTTAAGAACCCGCCTGAGTCCATCCCGGATGACATCAGAGAGATTTGAATAATATTTGCCGATAAGCTGGTTTTCCACATCTCTTTCCAATTCTTCAGGTAAGGTAATTGTCTTTTTTATATGCATACTGAATACCTATCTAATACGTATTTAGTACGTATAATATAAAATTATTGCTCTGGTAGTTCACAAGATGCTGGTGAATATGTTGGAAGACAGTGCACTGGTGAAATCAATCGCTTCGGCTGATAAGGATAGCTATGATGCTGCCGCAGGGGAGTCGATTGTGAAGAAGGAGTGAGTTATTTTTATTGCACATTAACAATGTATATCCGCAAGGTGAGGTTTTGCTGAAAAAATCAATGTACGGTACCCTCGGCACAAAATCCATAGAAGACATACTGGAAGGTCTGCGGGATAAAGAAGACAGAATCTTCTCCCTCAACCCAACCCCTCAACAACCTTCCGCACATCCTCATAAACACCCACATTAAGCCACATAACCAGTGCCAGTTTTTCCAGAGCATCCAGCCCCTCATCCCTGGATATCAGCCCAACTTTTACCGCCCTGGCCACCACAGCAATAGAACCTGTAACCTCCAGCCCCAGCCCGGCAGCAAACCTCCTGCCCGCCATGTCGTCAACCAGGACCGGGCAATGCCTGCTTCTTGCCAGTATAATAGCCTCAGCCTCTCCCGCATCCATCCCCGCACTGTCTGCGATGTCTTCTGCACTACCACCAGGGTCTTCAACAACAATCCATCCATTTTCAATCTCTCTCTCTATCAGAAAAGCATCAGGCTTGCCTGCTTCCTTTCCTCTGTCCAAGACTTCCATCCTGACAGTACTGGGAATAAACACCCTGCCGAAGAGTGCCTGTAAAAGGTCCAACCTGCCGATCATAGCGAGGTGGATCAACGGACCTGAATTACTAACTGTCATTTCTCCTGCAGAGCCCACTGGATGTCCACGTCCAGGTCATCTTTTTCATACCTGAAAGGAATATTTCGTCCTTTTAGTTCCTCAAGGGCTGCCCTGTAGGTTATTCCTGCCTTACCTGCAGCCTTCCACAGGGATATCCTGCCCTCGGAATAGGATTCAAATGCTTTTTTGATGCGGTAGTCCCTCAAACCGTTCCCTATGAGCTTACGAAGCATGGTGCCTTTGTCAATAAGTTCCTGTCCGGCCGCTTCTTCAATATCATGGATATATTGCTCTGGTAGCCGTACTGATATGGTCTTCATAATTCATTATTACAATTTATTATATAGTATACTTAACAGTTTTGCACGTTTTTAAGATACTTTTTATTATTTGCCGGGACGATTCAGAAAACCGCAGAGAACGCAGGGGCATGCAGAGAAAACAACACGTCTCTGCGCCTCTCTGCGTCCTCTGCGGTCAATCTTTTTTGCCACGATCCATTTATTTAGAATAAATTAAAAAGTCTCGTTTTTAATTGAGAAAATTGGAAATGGTATGATAAAAGAGATAGGGCATTGGTGAACTCGATCGCTTCGGCTGACAGGATATCTATGATGCTGCCGCCGGGGGAGTCGATTGTGAAGAAGGAGTGATTCATTTTTATTTCAATCACTATACCTCGCAGTTCTGCTGCGGTTGGGTATAACGTCGCAACGTTTGACCAGACCAGCATGATATTATTAATATATTTATTGTATCCGTTGATGGGAATAATATAGGAACAACTTGCCTTGGGACAAAAATGCCAACATATAGCGGTAGGTTTTTGCGACAAATCTGTAAAAAAAAACCACAGCATATTGAATCCCAAAATAATTTTATCCCAAGGCCGATTAACAGGGAAGGGATATTACTCCATTTGGGTCTGCCTGGCTACACAGAACCTGCAAAGGGCTTCATCATTATCTTTCTGCTTATCCTTCACAGGACAATAATAATGGTCCCCGATCTTTTCCACAAAAAACCCGCCAGGGAAAGGTGTACCTTCAGGATGGGGCGGTGTTCTGGTTATAAAGATATTGTACAGAGCACATAAATGGTACAGCACAGTCATATCATGTGCCTGGGAAGTGTCTTTCGTATCAATACTATCAAGTATTTCCTGGAAACTTTCTATAAATTCAATAAACTGTTCCTTATCAAGTATCTGGTTATGGGAATGTGTTTTAGCAATAATTGCTTTAAAATTTGAAATGAGTTGTTCAGCCATCTTTTCCCTGAACACTTTTTTATATTTTGGGGGGAGATACTTACATTCCTTCTCCAATTGGACCTGTATTTTCATCAGGTCAAAAACAGTATATGCTGAGAGTTCCTTATTAAGTTTTGATAGCAGGGTCTGCTGGTCATGGACAGATTCATGGAGTTCATGGACACTTTCCAGTTTTTTGAATGCAGACGCTGCCATAATAATACATCAACCTTTACGCGTTAGTATTTCAATTTCACAGTCCGGCCTTCCCACATATACCTCGTTTGCATTAAGGAAAATACCGTGTTCGACCACTCCGGTACAATTGGATAATTCGCGGGCAAGCTGTTCAGGGTCATTGATCATGCCAAAATCAGCATCCACAACGAAATTACCGTTATCAGTGATCACTGGCCCGTCTTTATGCACCGCCATACGTAACACTGGCTTACCTTTTAGTTCCCTTACCTGGCACTTAACCAGTTCCAGGGCCTGCGGCATGACTTCCAGGGGTACATAGTGGCCCATCACTTCAACCACTTTGGTCAGGTCCACAAGTACCACGAACCGCTTGGCTGAGGCTGCGATGATCTTTTCATTTGTATGGGCACCACCTCCACCCTTGATCACAAACAGGTTCGCATCAACCTGGTCCGCACCGTCTATGGCGATATCAACAACCGGGTCCTGTGCAAGTGAGGTAAGCGGTATGTCATGCTCAATTGCCAGCATTTGTGACTGGTATGACGTAGGAACACCTCTGATATCCAATCCCTGTTTTACTCTGTGCCCAAGTGATTCAATTGCAAAAGCAGTGGTCGACCCTGTGCCAAGACCAACTACCATTTTGTCCCTGACAAGATTTGCAGCAGATTCACCAACTGCTTTTTTTTCATTTGTATTGGATTTTTCAGTTCGGTCTTTCATTTGAATTGACATTAAACCCTAATGTTCCAAGTATCTTTTGGATTACCCCATATTT
>DAOUWY010000316.1 GCA_030666885.1 Methanosarcinales archaeon | reverse complement strand
TGGATAGGAGATTTGCGGCTTAGACCTGCGGCTTTATACTTAAAGAGTGATATTGTTAACTATTTAAGGGAGCAGGAAATTATACTTTAGATACAACTTTATGTGCAGTGAAAAAATCAGGACGTAGGGATATGAGAATTGCAAAACAGAAACGTAAGACCAGGGAGACCGAAATTGGAATGAAACTTAACCTGGACGGCAGCGGGTCTGCTGATATAGATACCGGTATCGCTTTTTTTGACCACATGCTGACTTCACTGACCAGGCACGGCGGACTTGACCTGACTGTCAATGCCACTGGTGATATACATGTGGATGAGCACCATACTATTGAAGATGTGGGTATCGTGCTGGGAAAAACCCTTGAAAAGGCGCTGGGTGACAAGAGGGGAATCGTGAGGTTCGGGGAAGCGAGGATACCTATGGATGAGGCACTGGCAGAGGTAGCGCTGGACCTTGGGGGCAGGAGTTACCTTGTTTTTGATGCACGCTTCATGAGCCAAAGAGTGGGTGATTTCGGTACCCAGATGACCAGGCATTTTTTCGAGTCACTTGTCAGCAATGCGGGCATTAATGTGCATATGAAGGTGGAGGGTGAGAACGACCACCACAAGATCGAAGCGCTGTTCAAGGCTTTTGCGGTGGCGCTGAAGCGGGCTGCAGCTGTGGCCGGGGATGAGGTGCCCAGTACCAAGGGCGTGCTGTGAGACTTTGCCTGGCGATTTGGTACGGTACTATCTCTTGGAGTTTACCCCTTCATTTCAACTGCAACTAACAATAGTGTAGAATGGGGCAGGGACCGGGAATATCCATATGTTTTATACAGGATTCAGTGGTCTCGAAGGATGAAGTGGCTATGCAGGTGCAACTTTATTCGATGGGATTGAAGATGGTTGGTGAGCCTGTGATAAAGGGTTCGGTGACTTTTTTGGAAGATGCAAGCACTAATAAATTGGAAGTAGGTGATGCGGAGCTTCAGACTGCTGGAGCTACTGCAGGAAATTATATTGATGGAATTATGAACCGAGATTTTACGGTATGTCCGGGAAAGTTTTGTGGACAATGTAATTATAAATTTATATGCAGATATAGGAAGTGAGCAAGAAAAGCATAAATGCGTTGGCAGGTGGTTAAGATTAAACTTTTATGTTATTGCAACTGAATTATACCAGGAAGGAGAGATATCTTCTAGAAAAGCCGCTGAACTGGCTGATCTGCCATTTGAGGATTTTATTAGTGAACTGAAAAATAGAAAAATAAAGACATACTCGCTTTGGGTATATCTGAGGCAAATGAAGAAGAAAATATGGACAAGAAGTATCTTAAATGATCATTCTGGATAACATCGCTTTTTCAGCCTTAGCGCATATCGATAGACTCGACATACCTTTAAAATTATTTGGAGATACTCATATACCTGAATATGTTTATTATGAAGGTGTGCCGAAGGCTAAAAAATCAAAATGAGTGGATAGGATTAATAAGTGCATTGAAAATTGTCAGATTAAAGTGATCAAGTCTGCTCAAAAGGATATTGAGTATGCAGACAGCTTACCGACAGCTCAGGGGCCTGGAGAACGATATGCAATTGGCATATCTGAAAAATGTTTAATTGTTATAGCAGGGCTAAAAACCGATCGGTCATTTTGGAGTTTAGTAAATTACCCACACACCCCTGTTTTTCCCGACTATATGTTTTCGTAAGCTTTTCTGCGATGATCTACTGTCAAAACAAGAACTTGAAGCGTATTCTTTTTGATGGTGTACAGTACTCGATATTTTCCAATTCTCAGGCTCCAGAGATCAATAGAGATCAGGTGTTTTCCCAATTCAGGACATCTTTCGAGCTGGAAGACTTTCCTTAGTATTCTATCTCTTACCGTTTTATCAATTTTTTTTAGATCAGCTTTGAATTTTTTATCAAATGACAAAGTATACATCAATCAAACACCATGTCTTCTTTAGTGAGATACTCGCCGGAATTGATCCTGTTAAGAGCTTGTTTGACTGCTGTTGTAGTACCTCTATCAGAAAGAACGTTTATCGTTTCTGTCAAACGATCGATGTATTCAAGCATGTCATCATATTCGTCTTTATAGAGCCAGACCTTGTTTGATTCAACATGAGTTTCCATATGACTCAATTTTGTTTTAAACTATTAAATACTTCTGGCCATTTTCAACAAATACAAATGTGTTAACTGCACGCCGTCCATTCATAGTTTCCCCTGACTCCATACGGGACTGGCGGATACACTTCAAAACGCTCCGCCGGCAGCACCAAACAACACTCGTGGCCACCGGACACATTCGGTCCGCAGTACCAGGGCCGGGCAGATGTTCAAGTACTTCAAAGGAGGAGCA
>DAOUWY010000137.1 GCA_030666885.1 Methanosarcinales archaeon | reverse complement strand
GCCATGAATAATGCCCAGTTCATTGTGGTGAGTCTGCGTAAGCCCATGGTGCAGGCGGCTGAAAGGACCATTGGTGTTTCCATGCAGGAGAATAATATTACGAGTATTACGGGGGTTAAGCTGAATTGATATTCGTTTTTATGTTAGGAGTCAAACGTTGCGACGGCACACCCAACTGCATCAGAGCTGCGGAGTATAGTGATTAAGATCAAGACAACGCCAATGACTTATACACAGCATCAAGCGGATCCTCATAAAAAGATATCTGGAATTTGCTAAATAAATCCGGCGGCACTGTTGACATTTTCGATGCAGCTGATATTGGGATTAAGATTTTCTTAGCTCCGGCATCCATGCAAACCTGTAAGAGGTCAGGTAAGTTATCTATACTACTAATAGAACCACCAATAGTTATTGTACCCAATATTACAGTTTGTTCTTGCACTGGCTTCTCTAAAGCACCTGAACATAAACCAAGAAAAGCTGCCAGAGCAAGGTCATCGGACATTCCCACACCTGTCAGGTCTTGTACATGTAACTGGTAATCTTTTTCTTTTGTTGAAATACCCTGACTGACTGATTTTGCATTTGCCTTGAAATAGTTAAATGCAGTTTGAATAGCCTCTTTAGCTTTTGGATTTGAACCAATACCTGATTTTTCATATTTCCCTGAACCTGAAACAACCTGTAACTCTATCTTATACACACCAATCTTGCTCGAAGCAGCTCCGGATACTGCATAAACCTGTCCTGGTTTTGTCATCCCTGCAGGAATGATCTTACTTCCACCGCTTTCAGGAACAGTTACAAAATGTTCACTCAAATCTTCATTATCGATATATGAGAAATTAACATCGAAAAATTCAATACCACCGATTTTCTTTAACTGCTCCTTAACCCTTCTCCTACCCACCATGGCATATTCAAGTATTTCTTGTGCTTCCTCTTTTGATATGTTTTCATCAGGGTATATCAGCTTCATTAAACCAGAAAATGTTTTTTTCACTGCAATGACATCTCTTTGGTTCAGATTATTTCCAAGTTTGAAATAATTGAATATATTATCACTGAATGATCTTTTCCTCATTTCTCTTAAGAATTCAGCAGAATAATCCACAATAAAGCCATACCTGTCAGTGAAGTGTTCCGGCCTGAACTTTGGAACTTCCCACCCTGGCAGATAATAGTGGATCCTATCAAAAAATGCACTGTCATTATTCATGGCTTCGGGAAACGGTGCAAAAAGATGGAACGTTTTGAGCAACGACGATATGCTCTGGTTAACATTCCCAACAAATACAACGGATGCATTCGCATTTATCTGGTCTTTTCCCCTGGCAAAAGAACCGGATGCCATATAATCTTTGAGTATCTGTATCCCATCTTTATCTTTGAATTTTATCCCTGCAACTTCATCAAAGGCGACAACATCCCACATCCCTACAAGTCCTATTTGTCTTGTACTCATATTATAGAACAGGTTTGCGACTGTGGTTTGTCCGCCAGATATCAATATTGAGTGTGGGGTTATTTCTTTGTAGAAATGAGATTTTCCCGTACTTCTTGGTCCGAGTTCACACATGTTGTAATTGTTTTCAATAAGGGGCACAAGACGCTCCAGCAAATGCCATTTTGCCGGAGATTCCAGTTGTGTGGGTTCCATTCCAATGGTTCTTAGAATGACGTCTATCCATTCATCTTTTGTGAAATTCTTTCTTTGTTCTATGAACTCGTCTATGCCCATGTTTGGTATCTGTATGGGTTTTAATCTGTCAATCACAAATGGGGATGGAAATGATTCAGTTGAATATTCAACCTTGATAATACACCATATGCCACCCCCAAGAAGCTTATCATACGTTTTAACATATTCCGGTTCAACTTCTACTTTTGTAATCCCAAGATTAGAGAACACTGCTTCATAGACATCACGTTTTTCATTAAGCCGGACTGTTATTTTATCGATTATTGTGTAGTATCCGGTCTCACGTATTTTTGATTTGATAAGTTCAGCTTCATCAGGGCGCACGTAATTCTCTGATAATATATTTTTTACTTTCCTGACACCTTCCTGTATTAAGTCTTCGTCATCTGTAGCACAGTTTGACCCTAAGAGGTACTCTAATACATAGACTGGGACATTGTGGCCTACCTTCATAAGTTTGGTGAGGTCCTTTCGTACGACCTTTCCAGGAAAATAGGTGTTTAATTTATTATCGATCTCTGTGCCTGAATCTAAGTCTGCCATTTTAATCCGCCCTGGTTTATTGAATGGTTAAATTTATTAGAAATCATCTGTAATTAAAATGTCTACCACAACTGGAATCTCAAATATTTCCTTTAGCAATGCCTTTGGGTTGTCGTCAATCCCTGTTAGATTATAGGTTTTATTCTTGATATCGCTGCTTATGGTTAAGATTACTTCCTTAATCCTTTCTTCTGGTTCATCAGATGTACTGTCTACAATCACCAGTTTTTCGTCACTGACCTTTTGTCCATCAGTGTCATACAAGGCAAGCTTGAAATTCAGCGGCTCACGTTTATCAGTTACCTTTCCTGTTTGTAGTAATTTTACCTTAAAGGTGCTGCTGGTTATTTTTTTATGGGAATCTAAGACCGTGACCTCCACTTTGCCGTGTTCTATCCCTTTTCTATCAAGGTCTGACTCATATTTATTGTGGTTATAGATAAGAACTGGGATCACAATCTCCTGCAATGAAGCGCCACCGTGGACATAATTCACTCCACCACCCTGGGATTTGAAGCGCAGGTCTGCAAGAGGTGTGTAAAGATTCATCTGTTTATCTGAATCCATTATTTGAGCCATGCTGAACTTGTGTGTGTTCTTGAGCGATATGTCCTGTTCGCTTAAAATGAAACGTTTGTTGGATTCAATTATCTTGCTTTTATCAAAATCTTGCATCTCACGTTTATCCCGATTTTCGAGATGTTCTCTCTTATAGATGAAACCATGGTCTGATGTGACTATAACTTTTGTCACATTAAGTGATCTGCCCAGGCGGTTTACCATTTTATTAATATCTTCAAGGGTGGATTCTACGGCATCGAACACCTTGTGTTCAGATGATATCTTATCTCCCATATCGTCTATCCTGTTATGATAAATGTAAATTGCTCTTTTACCTCTTATTCCATCTCTTGCATCATCTGTTTTTAGATCCATGAGATCCTTGAAATGGAATGCTATTGAATCAGGATAGCCGTTTAACAGAATTCGTCCCCTGTTTTCGGTCCCCTCTGAATCAATTCCATCTACGAAGATGTGATTATTCCTGAATTCGAGCTTATTATGCGGCAGAAGGCTTGCCATTCCAAGCTTTGTGTATGATGGAAGTGAGCCTGCCATGGCTTTTAGTTCCATTGTGCCTTTTGTGCTTTTATTAAGCAAATCTTTTAATTCGACTGCGTTCTCATAACGTAATCCATCTGATATGATGACAGCCACCTTGTCCCTGTCATTTCTTTTAATAATGTTGTTTATATAAATGTTGTAAAACTTGCTCTGGTTATCTATGAGCTCTATGTTCCATGTATTTTCAAGCTCTGAATCTATCAAATCGCTCCATCGAGTTAGAAGCTTATCAAGCATTTTGTCATACAGATTTTCGACCATCTCTCGAATGTCTTTCTTGAGTATCTCTTTTTCACTGTCCTTATCATAGTAGTAATAGAACTTGCGGTAATAATAATCGATAAGGTAGTACTGGTTCATATAACACTTAAAGAGTTCATTCAGGCTCTGCTCATTGATGCCTTCGTGTTCAATCTCTTTTGAGAACTGGTGGAGCTTAATAGCATTTTCAAGAGCATAATAGATGTTCCCGTATACTTTATACCAGTGTTTTGTTTTTCTATTGTTGATCCATTCAAGGTATTTTTCGAAATCATTATTGCCATCGGCAAGTTTCGTAACTATATTACGAATGATATTCTTGTCAAAGATGTCGATGGATTCGGCTTCAAGATAATCTTCTACTTCGTGTTTGTTGAGCAGTGATGTCAGGCTTTCTTCAAGTTTATGTCCTTCGGCTTCAAGCAATTGTTGGCAGTAATCATCAAAATCCCGGGAGTCTTTTGAATGGTCCATCCATCCCCTTATAAATATCTCACATTCGTTGCTCTGTCTGTTGATATATTGTTCATAGGATTCCAGAGCGACACTTCCATTTCTGTCGATGTGAGTAATTATGAAGCTCAGGAATAATTTTTTTAGGGTGGAATGTTCGGATAAAAAGCCAAATCTTCGGCTTATCATATCCCATAAAGCATTCTCAAGGCCAAACTTTTCGATATTACCCCATATTGTGTTCTCTTCTTCATTGAGTGAACCCATCAGCAGTTTTCTTACAATCTCTTTATGGTCAATAGCGGAAGAGCCCGAAAGTGCAGCAAGCATCCCTAATATGATTTTTTCTTCATTCCAGTTTTTCTGATCAAATCTTTTGAATGCTGAAACCCTTTTTTTATTATCAAAGAATCTGGAATATCCTTCCAGTATTTTATCGAGGTCGTAACCTTCGATACCGAGTTCACTTTTGATATCTGATATCTTGCTGTTCTCGAATCTGGATGAATAAAGTTGTATGTCAAGCAGCCAGTTGGATTGATCGTCTCGTGCTGCTTCAGGTGAATATATGAGATAATGCGACTCTATATCGTCTTTTTCAAGGAGCTTTTTAGTTTCGAAGAAGTTGTTGTTGAGTATGTGGAGATTTATGTCTTTTTCAGAGAGAGAGGATTTGATCTGCTCAAGTTCTTCATTATCTTCAACTGTCCGGTCCTTATCATACCAGAAAACAATCTTTCTTTTCTCGTAGTCATCCTTGACTTCGAATTTTTTAAGTATGCTCTGGAGTGTCTTTTCTATGTTTTGCATATTTTCGACCTGTGTATTGACCTTATTTTGAGGCTTTAGTAGTGCCGCAGTAATGTGTTTAGGAGTCTTTTGGCGTATATGTGGCGCTTTTGTGGCGTATTAGAGTGTATTCTGTTCCTTTGCCGATAGTACCTTCTTGGTTCGTTGAGTTTTCAAAAGCATCACATGGCTTATGATAGATTTGCAGGCTTTCAGCGGTCACACGAGCACGAACATTAGTATATGTGTTCATTCCATGTCCTCCTGACCCTCTCTGGCTAAGAGATCCTTACTCTTGTCCGTCAGGCAGTATTTCTTGGTTGGGCTGCTTGGTAAATTTGGTAGAGTAATTTCGATTATATAGCTATGCATAAACATTGGAAATGCCATTGGTCTTCACCATATTTTCCTTTCACTTTACGATTAGTGGATTTTACTTGACAATTACTTGACGATTAGACCAGCCCTTTCAGGCGGTATCGGATGGAGCGTCCAGCTCCCAGTCTTTCAGCTAATCCCATTTCAACCAGTTTCCCGAAATCTACTGCTGTAACAGCATGGCTGACACCGAATTCTGCGAAGCTGCAATTCACACTTGTACCTTCACCAGTCGCCGGACCCTGCCCAATGTTATTAATATCGATTTTCATTCAATACCTCCCTGCTGTTGCGTGGCTAAAAGTGCGTTACCTTTAGCTGTCAGGCGGTATTTTTGGGTCGGACTTTTTGGTGAATTTGGTAAGGTCATTTCAACGAATCCAACCTGGATAGCGGGTTTAAGATAATCATAAACAAATGTTGGCCGGCTATTCAAACCAATGCATACCATTGCATCCCGTCTTCCTAAAGGTTTAGTTTTAAGGCAGAGGAGCAAGGACCTTACTTGTTCGGTTACATGTTCGGTTACTTGTTCGGTTACTTGTTCGGTTACTTGTTCGGTTACTTGTTCGGTTACTTGTTC